>JAQVKR010000142.1 GCA_028694565.1 Gammaproteobacteria bacterium
GGTGTTCCCTTCCCAGGCGGTGTTGGAGGGATTTTCAGTGATCTCCGCATCGGTGAAGGTGTAGTTGAAAAAAAGTTGCCAGAACCGGGCGGGCCGACCTTTCAGTTCAACTTCGTCACCCGCCGCCTGGATCTTGCCGATGTTCTGGTACTGCATTTGGGGCCCGACCATGGCCGAGGTGATGCGATCCTTGTAGGTGCTGTGATAGACGGCCACGCTGCCGTCGACAATGTCGTCCGGGGTGCCAAACTTGACGCCGGCCTCATAGGAGATCGCCTTTTCAGGCTTGAGGTCCGGGTTGTTTAGCCAAGTGCCGCCACTGCGGTACTTGAGGCTGTTGGGCGCAGGAATGTAGGCGGTCCCTGCGGAACCGTACAGCGCCACCCCCTCCTGCAGCCTGTAGCTCACGCCCAACCGCGGCGTGAAGACCGCGTCATCCGATTCCGGGTAATCCGTGCCGTTGCGAACATCGTCATAAAACTCGTACTTGTCATGGCGGGCACCCGCAGTGAGGGTGAGGCGTTCGAAGTGGTGTTCGTCCTGTACCAGCACACCATATTGGCGGGACTTGTTGCGACGGCTGGCGGTAAGGGCTGCGCCCCCGGCCGAGTAGGTGTCGTACTTCACGTCATCGTCACTGTAGACCGCACCTACGGTCAGTGTATTTCCCGGGACAGGATGGAAGTCGAGCTGCACATCAGCCGCCCGGGTTTGGCGCGTCTCGTGCTCTCTCTTGGTTTCGTCCAGGGAGCCGGTGAAGTAGTACATGTCATTGAAGAACCACGTTGAGGTATCGGCAATGAGAAACTTAGCCTTCAGTTCCTGACCGCCGGCGAAGCGGGTGCGGTAGGCAAGATCAATGGTGTCGCCCTCGTTATCGGCTCGGTAGTTGGGATGACCGCCCAGCCAGTCACCCTCGTTGTCGTAATGCTGGAGACCGATGGAGAGGTCGCTATCGGCGTCCTGCCACCAGGTAACCCGCGCATCATACTGGCTTTCCTTGCCTCCACGGTCCTCCAGGTCCGTGAAAGGGAACGGCAGCGTGGCGTAGGGGGCGGGAGACTCGGGCAGTGGTTTGAAGCCATCGGTCTCATAGGAGCGGGCGTTCAACTGGAGGTCGAAGTCCCCGAACGAGCCGCCGGCACCGACGGAGAGTCTTCGGGCGTTGTGGGAGCCACCACCCATCTTGGCACTGGCATAGGGATCACCTGCACCGCGTTTGGTGATGATATTGACAACACCCCCCATAGCGCTGGGGCCATAGAGTACGGAGGCGGGACCGCGCACAACCTCGACACGTTCGATGTTGTTCAGGTTGATCGGATACCAGTAGTTCCGACTCGGTTGGCCAATAGGCTCGGCCGCCATGCCGTTGAGCAGGAGTTGGGTCGTGCTGCCGGCGTAAGATAGGCCCGCGCCGCGGATGATCGGCACTATCGGAACACCGATGGATGCCTTGTCCGGCATGTCCACGCCAGCGACGCTGCGCAGCAGGTCTTCCGGTTTGACAGCGGGCTGCCGCTCGATCTCCTTGGCGGTCACCACCGACACGCTGGCCGGCACGTCGAGGATCTCCCGCTCGGTACGGGTGGCCGTAACCGTGATGGATGGAAGTACCTCCCCCCGTTGCGGTAGGGCCCCGGCGTTTACCAGCAGATAGGCGTTATCATTGCGCTCGACACCGATACCGGTACCGGCCAACAGCAACTGTAGCGCGTCCGCCGGCTCGTGTGTTCCGCTCACCCCGCCGGTGCGCAGTCCGCGAACGCGGTCCGGCGAGTAGAGGAGGTCAACGTGAGACTGTTCGATGAAAGCTCGAAGCGCCGATTCGAGCGGCTGCGGTCCGATGTTGAAATCGAAGGCGTTGTCCGCCAGCGCGACCCTGGCGCCAAACGGCAATGCCAGGGCAAGCGCGAGGATGGTACGTTTCAGCCCACGGTGACAGGTCCGGTTCAGGTCGGTTCGAAGCTCCACTGTTTTCTCCCTTGTTATATGTTTTCATGCGTCAAATCGAAACCGTCACCCCAGCAAAAAGTGGCGGTATTGGTTACGAGACGTATCGAAAACAAAAACCCTGACCTCGGCCGGAAAAAAAATTGCAGTAGGATCGGTCGGAGGGTGAGTGGAAGCGGACTACCCGGATTTCTCACCGCCGTTCGTAGCGAGAACGAGGGCGCTGAGGCGCCATCCTGGCTGGGCGCACGGGCCGGAAGATGGCGCCGCCGTAGTCGACGCTACGTCAAAATGGCTGGAGGGAGTACGCCCCGCCAGTATGAGTGTATCGGCGGCTGCAGTAGAACGGTGGTGAGAAATCCGGGCTAATTGGGTCGCAGCAGCAGAACCCCGTCTTCGGTATGTTCCAGGGAGACCGGGAGCATTCGCGGCAGGAGTTGGGGAAGCGATTGCAGGTTGGCGATGCGGAATGTGCCGCTGAGTCTGAGATGATTCAGGCTGGGGTCGGCGATGCGCAGGGGCGTTTCCTGGTAACGGTTGAGCTGTTCCACGACCTCGGTCAGTGGTGCAGCTTCGAATTGGATACGCCCGTCCAGCCAGTCGGGGACATCGCCGTCGTTGCGTCCGATTTGGGAAAGAGCGCTGCCATTATTGCCGTAGGTTATGGTTTCGCCGGCGTTCAGGAGTTCCTTGCCGCCACTTTCGACAGCGACCTCCACTCGCCCCTCCACTACGGATACGCGCACACCGGATGGCTGCCGGTATACATCGAACCGGGTACCGACCGCACGGGCCGTGCCGCCGGCAGCAACGACGACGAACGGTCTGACCGGATCATGGGCGACCTCGAAATAGGCCTCGCCCCTTTGCAGATGGAGGGTGCGCTGCCCGGAGGTCAACACCACGTGGAGTGCTGAGTCGCTGTTGAGGTGTACCACCGATTGGTCGGCCAACCGGAGTGTTTGCTGTTCCCCCTTGGCGGTTTGATAGCTGCCGGGATCGTATAGGATGGCCCACACCCCGGTGAGCACCGACAATACGAGTACGGCCGCCACCGCAACGGCCCTCCGTGACATCCTGCCACGACCACGCTCACCGGCATCCCGGGCTGCGGCAGTACGGCCCACACCCCCGATGGAGGCGGCACCCTTCAGACCATCCAGTTCCTGCCAGACGCCACTTATTGCCTGATACTCCTGCCGGTTCCGGGGATCGGCGGCCAACCACTGTTCGAATGCGCACCTCACCTCTTCCGACGGCGGTTTATCGCGCAGCCGAATAAACCACTCCGCCGCCTGCCGCCGTGCGAGCGGCAGTTTTGGGCTGTTGAAGTCGTCATCACTCTGCATGGGGTGGATCTTATTGCAATGAATGGCTCCGATGCCATGTCGGCGTAGCCATCATCGGCACCTCCCAACGGAGGTATCCCCTCAATCCAAGGCCGCGAGGCGCTCCCGGCAGTGCGCCAGCGCCCGGATGACGTGTTTCTCCACCATGTTGACGGAGATACCCAATTTCGCGGCAATGGCAGCGTGACTTTCGTTCTCGAACTTGTGCAGCAGAAAGACCTCGCGGCAGCGTGGTGGCAGTTCTGCAATGGCGTGTTGCAGAACTTCGAGGCGTTGCCGTGCATACACTGTCTGCTCAGGAGTGACATTGTCGACTGCCTGCTGCGCCGCATCGCTCCCTTCGCAGTTTTCGTAAACATGGGCGCGGCGCGCCCTGAAATGGTCGAGGATCAGGTTTGTAGCGATCTGGAACAGGAAGGGGCGCGGGCGGCGCAGTTCGTAGCCATCCGTCAGGCACAGTACCCGTATGAAGGTATCGTGCATCACGTCGTCCACATCGCCGGGCGATAACTTTTTAGCCACAAACCGGCGCAGGGAATCACCGTACTCTTGGTACAGGTTGGCAATATCGATTTTGTTATTATTGCGTGACCGCACAAAAGCCCCCACATCACGCCATAGATTGTGAGACATTTTCATACTTTGAATCAATGCGTTATATGACTCACCGCCTAAGCGAAATGCCACAACCGAGCGCCCCCGTAATAGACGCAGTAAGGGGAACTCTCGCAACGTGCTTGATCTGGGCCATGGTCTCCTGCCTGCCGGACTCCTGATTACACCGGCCGCCTGGGTCGCCCAAGGCCACGAACACGGCGCCCACGACGGCGTCCTGCGGGTGATACGGACCCTGGAGAACTACGGGAGCTATTTCGACCACCCCGGCTGGAGCGGCCTGGACAGGCACTGATCCGCCGTGGGCGGACCCCTCCGCGACGGGCGCCGTCGCGGAGGGGCGCCCGCTCAGGCGGCGTCGGAGTGAAGGCTCTCGCGCAGGCGCGCGACCCGCGGGGGAACGGTGCTCTGGTGGCTGCCCGCGAGGCTGAGCAGGTGCGCGAAGAAGCGGGTCTTCGGATCCTCCACCTGCTTCAGCAGGCGGCCGAAAATGGTGTTGACCTCCCCCTCCTCCATCTTGAGGGTCAGATCGAGCGCCTGCTCCAGGGACAGCCCCTCGACGTTGCGCTCGATGCGCCGCAGCTTCTGCAGAATCTCGCGCATTTCCGGGTCGCGGACACTGGGAATGAAGGTCAGGGCCGAATCCTGGCGGACCGTGTACAGGCACAGCATCATCACCTGCCCGTGCTGGATCTCCTCGCGCTCGAGCTCGCGGAACAGATTCCGCGCCTCGGCGTTGAGGCTGAAGCGCTCGGCGAGCCGGCCGTAGATGCGGGCCACGCGGTACTCGAGCAGGGCGGAGAGCCGGTAGGCGTTGCCCACCCGCCCGGGCATGGGAATGCCGTGGCGCAGGTGCCAGTCGGCCACCGCCTCGAACAGATCGGTCCGGCGCATCAGGATGAGGTTGAGGTAGACGCCCACGCCGAACAGGCCGATGATGTCGGCGGCGTTGCGCACGATGAAGTCGCGATCCACCAGGGCTTGCATTATTGACCTCCCGAACCGGGGAATTTCTGTTATATTTAGAACCTGACCGGCAGAGAGGTCAAAGTAAAGCCGCCGGCCCCCGGAATAATTGACCAATGTCAGTAAAATAATTGATATTGGTCAATTTTCTCCCATATCCCCCCATTCGTACCACTCCGTCATCTCCCGTGGCGACGCCGTTGCCGGGAACCGCCGTCGCCCGCGCCGGCCTCAGGCCGGCAGCACGCGGGTGAAGAAGGCCTTCAGGTACTCGGTCTCGGGAATGGCGGGATGGACGGGGTGGTCGGGCCCCTGGTGGCCCTGCTCCAGGATCTGCAGGTTGCGGTCGAGGTGGCGCGCGGCGCCGAGCAGGGTGTCGCGGAGGGTGTCGCGCTGCAGGTGGAAGGAGCAGGAGCAGGAGACCAGGATGCCGTCCCGGCCCAGCACCTGCATGGCGGCCTGGTTGACGCGGCGGTAGGCCGCGACGCCCTCCTTCACGTCCTTGCGGCGCTTGATGAAGGCGGGCGGGTCCAGCACCACCACGTCGAACCGCTCGCGCGCCTCGCGCAGGGCCTTCAGCGCCTCGAAGGCGTCGCCCTGCAGGGTCGCCACCCGCTCCGTCACCCCGTTCAGGGCGGCGTTGCCGTGGACCCGCTCGAGGGCGGGCGCCGAGGCGTCCACGCACAGCACCCCGGCCGCGCCCGCCACGGCGGCCTGCACGCCCCAGCCGCCCAGGTAACTGAACAGATCCAGCACCCGCCGGCCCGCGACGTAGCGGGCCAGCCGGGCGCGGTTGTCGCGGTGGTCGTAGAACCAGCCGGTCTTCTGGCCGCCGAGCAGCGGCGCGCGGAAGCGGACGCCGTTCTCCTCCAGCTCCACCTCCTCCGGCACCGTGCCCAGCGCCGGCTCCACGTAGAGCCCGAGCCCCTCCAGGGTGCGGATGGAGGTGTCGTTGCGGAACAGGATGGCCGCGGGCTTCAGCACCTTCTCCAGCGCCGCCGCCACCGCCTCCCGCTGCCGCTCCATGCCGGCGGTGGTGATCTGCGCCACCAGCACCGCCCCGAACCGGTCCACCACCAGCCCCGGCAGCCCGTCGCTCTCGCCATGGACCAGGCGGTAGAAGGGCCGCTCGAACAGCGCCTCGCGCAGGGCCAGCGCCACCTTCAGCCGGTGCACCAGCAGCGAGGGACCGAAGGGGTGCTTCGGGTCGCGGCTCACCAGCCGCGCGCCGATGAGCGAGTGGGGATTGGCGTAGCCGGTGCCGAGCGCGTGGCCGCGGCAATCCTCGATCACCACCGGCGCGCCGGGCTCCAGCGTCTTCAGCGGCGTCGCCTCCACGTCCACCTCGTTGCTGAACACCCACAGGTGCCCGGCCCGCAGGCGCCGCTCCTCGCCGCGCTTCAGGCGCAGGGGATGGAACTCCGTCACGGCCTCCACCTCAGGCCCGCGCCGCGCGGCCGGCGGGCTGCTTCCAGCCCGGCTCCGGCTGCTCGCCCCGCGGCGGGCGCACGGTGTAGGAGCGGGTGGTGCCCGACTCGAAGTAGGTGCGGGTGAGCAGCTCGCTCAGCACGCCGGTGGTAAGGAACTGCACCGCCATCACCATGAACAGGATGCCCACCAGCAGCAGCGGGCGGGTGCCGATATCCTCGCCCAGGAACAGCTTCACTCCCAGCAGCCAGGTGAGCGCGACGCCGCCGATGGCGCCGAACATCAGGCCGATGCGGCCGAAGAAGTGCCCCGGCCGGGCGCGGAAGCGCATGAAGAAGTAGACCGAGAGCAGGTCCAGGAGCACCCGGTAGACCCGCGACAGGCCGTACTTCGACTCGCCGAACCGGCGCGCATGGTGATTCACCACCATCTCCTTGATGCGCGCCGGCGAGGTCAGGGAGGCCACCCAGGCCGGGATGAAGCGGTGCATCTCGCCGTACAGGCGGACATCCCGGATAACGTCGCCCCGGAACACCTTCAGGCTGCAGCCGTAGTCGTGCAGGTGCACGCCGGTGATGCGGGCGATGAGGCGGTTGGCGATGCGCGAGGGGACCTTGCGCAGCCACAGGTTGTCCTGGCGGTTC
>JAQVKR010000143.1 GCA_028694565.1 Gammaproteobacteria bacterium
GGATTTCTTCGCCCTGCTCGGGCCCAACGGCGCCGGCAAGTCCACGGCCATCGGCATCATCACCTCCCTGGTGAACAAGACCGGCGGCCGGGTGGGCGTGTTCGGCCACGACCTGGACCGCGATCCCAACGGGGTGAAGAGCTGCATCGGCCTGGTGCCGCAGGAGTTCAACTTCAACGTCTTCGAGCCGGTGGTGGAGATCGTGGTCAATCAGGCCGGCTACTACGGCATCGATCGGGAGACCGCCTTCGCGCGGGCCGAGGAGTACCTCAAGCGCCTGGGCCTGTGGGAGAAGCGCCGGGAGATGGCGCGCAACCTCTCGGGCGGCATGAAGCGCCGCCTGATGATCGCCCGGGCCCTGGTGCACCGGCCGCGGCTGCTGATACTCGACGAGCCCACCGCCGGGGTGGACATCGAGATCCGCCGCTCCATGTGGGCGTTCCTGCGCGACATCAACCGCCAGGGCACCACCATCATCCTGACCACCCACTACCTGGAGGAGGCCGAGAGCCTGTGCCGGAACGTGGCCATCATCGACCACGGGCGCATCATCGAGAACACCTCGGTGAAGTCCCTCCTGGCCACCCTGCAGATGGAGACCTTCGTGCTGGATCTCGCCAACCCCCTGCACGAGACGCCCGAACTGCCCTGCTACGCCGGCCGGCTGGTGGACCCCTATACCCTGGAGGTGGACGTGGACAAGCACCAGGGGCTCAGCGCGCTGTTCGTGGCGCTGGACCGCCTGGGCATCCACGTGGCCTCCATGCGCAACAAGACCAACCGCCTGGAGGCCCTGTTCATGGGCCTGCTCGAGAACAGCGCCGCGCAGCGATGAGCGCCTTCGCTCCAGGCGGGGACACCATCACACGCCCCGAGTAGGAACCCATGGACCTCCGTCAGCAGTACCACGCCTTCAAGACCATCGTTCTCAAGGAGTTCCTGCGCTTCATCCGCATCTGGCCGCAGACCGTCGTGCCGCCGGCGGTGACCATGGGGCTCTACTTCATCATCTTCGGCAACCTCATCGGCCGCCGCATCGGCGAGATGGGCGGGCAGCCCTACATCGACTTCATCGTGCCCGGGCTGATCCTGATGGCGGTGATCAACAACGCCTACTCGAACGTGGTCTCCTCCTTCTTCAGCTCCAAGTTCCACCGCCACATCGAGGAGATGGTCGTCTCGCCGACCCCCAACCACGTCATCCTCACCGGTTTCATCGCCGGCGGGGTGGCGCGCGGCCTGGTGGTGGGGGTGGTGGTCACCGGGGTGTCGATGCTCTTCACCGAGCTGCGGATTCACCATTTCGGGGTCATGCTGCTGGTGGTGGTGCTCACCGCCACGCTGTTCGCCCTCGGCGGGTTCATCAATGGCATCTACGCCCGCACCTTCGACGCCATCTCCATCGTTCCCACCTTCATCCTGACCCCGCTCACCTATCTCGGCGGGGTTTTCTACTCCATCGACATGCTGCCCGGCTTCTGGCAGCAGGCCTCGCTCGCCAATCCCGTCCTCTACATGATCAACGCCTTCCGCTACGGCCTGGTGGGTGTCTCCGACATTCCCATCGGCACCGCGCTCGGCATCGTCATCGCCTTCGTCGTCGCGCTCTATCTCTTCGCCCTGCGCCTGCTCAACCGCGGCGTGGGCATCCGGCACTGAGGGGAAAGAATCCGGAATGGACAGGATTAAGCAGGATGTACAGGATTTAAGGGCAAGAGGATATTTATCCGCAGATTGCACAGATTACGCAGATTGGTTGGTTCAGACCGTTGTATGGCTGCGCGGGTGTTGTGGCACAGGGCGTGCCGCCTGCCAGCAGCATGAAACAGTCTTAATCCTGTTCATCCCGTAAATCCTGTCTATTCATCCTTTTCCTTTTCAACCCGCGTCCCGGTCAACGCCCCGGGATCGAGCAGGCGGGCGAGCTCGCCGCGCGGAATGCCGGTCATTTCGGCGGCCACGTCCAGGACGGGGCGCTTCTCCGCGTAGGCGCGCTTGGCGATGGCGGCGCCCTGTTCGTAGCCGATGCGCTCGTTCAGGGCGGTCACCAGGATGGGGTTGCGGGCCAGTGCCGCCTCCAGGCGATTCCGATCGACGGTGAAGCCGGCGATGGCCTTCTCCGCCAGCAGGCGGGCGGCGCCGGCGAGCAGCTCGATGCTCCGCAGCAGGTTGTCGGCGATGAGCGGCAGCATGGTGTTGAGCTGGAAGTTGCCCGCGCGGCCCGCCAGGGCCACGGCGTGATCGCGGCCCGCCACCTGGACGCAGGCCATCAGCACCGCCTCAGGGATCACGGGATTCACCTTGCCGGGCATGATGCTGCTGCCGGGCTGCAGGGCCGGCAGCCGGATCTCCCCGAGGCCGGCCAGCGGCCCGCTGTTCATCCAGCGCAGGTCCTCGGCGATCTTGCCCAGGGTGGTGGAGACCACCCGCAGCAGGCCGCTGAGCTCCACCGCCGTGTCCTGGCTGGAGATGGCGGCAAAGGCATCGTCGGCGGGCCGGAAGGCCAGTCCGGTGGCGGCGGCCAGCTCCCCGGCGAATTCCCGCGCGAAACCGGGGTGGGCGTTGAGACCCGTGCCGATGGCTGTGCCGCCCTGGGCCAGCTGCAGGAGCCGCGGCATGATGCCCTCCAGCCGCGCCCTGTCGGCGCGCGCCAGGTGGGCCCAGGCGCCGAGCTCCTGTCCCAGGGTGAGGGGCATGGCATCCATCAGGTGGGTGCGACCGGTCTTCGCCACCCCGGCCAGCTCCACGGCGCGCCGCTCCACGCCCGCCGCCAGCTCTGCCAGGGCCGGCAGCAGCAGCTGCCGGAGCGCGAGGGCCGCGGCGAGGTGGATGGCGGTGGGAATGACGTCGTTGCTGCTCTGGCCCCGGTTCACGTCGTCGTTGGGATGCACCGGATAGCCCAGGCGGCGGCCGGCAAGGCTGGCGATCACCTCGTTGGCGTTCATGTTGCTGCTGGTGCCGGAACCGGTCTGGAACACGCGCACGGGAAAGTGGTGATCGTGCTCGCCCCGCGCCACCGACTCGGCCGCCTCCGCGATGGCCGCCGCCCGCTCCGGTCCGAGCCGGCCGAGGGTGGCGTTGGCCCGCGCCGCGGCGGCCTTGACCAGACCCAGGGCATGGATGAAGCGGGGCGGCAGGGGACGATCGCCAAGGGGGAAATTCTCCACCGCCCGCTGGGTCTGCGCCCCGTAGAGGGCCTCCTCCGGCACCCGGACCTCGCCGAGGCTGTCCCGTTCGATCCGATGGCGCTCCCGTTCCCGCATCTGCGTTCCCCCCCCGTGGCGGCAGGCTCCCGGTCTCTCCTCCCTGAGTATAGGAAGGGGGGGACATACCGGCGGGGCGCGGGGGGCGGTGGGGCGTCGGTCGCGGATGTTGATCCACGTCAATTGTGGCCGGGCTGGAAAAAAGATTAAATGTGAACTCTGTCACAAAAATTGACATTTGACGCGTCAGGTCCCGGCATTCGGCGGGCCGGAGGCTTCCGGAGATTCGGCGTGGATGGACCGGCGGGCGTTCAGTCCGGGACCTGCGCGGCGGGCGGGGAAATCCAGGCCGAATCTCCGGAAGCCTCCGCGCCGGACGCCGAACCGCCCGGACCGGCGCCCGAACCATGGAGCCCGGATCATGCGCCTTCGAAATCCCGTCATCGTCACCACGCTCGTTGTCTCCCTGGGCGCCTGCGCGGCCCACCCGCCCGCGGTCGAGAAGACCGCGCAGGCCCCGGCGGAAGCCCCCCGGGCGACCGCCGGGGCCCCGGGCGTGGATGCCTCCCGGCATCTCGATCGGGCGCTGGAGCAGCTCCAGGCCGGCCGGTACGAGGCGGCGCGTCCCGAACTCGAGGCCGCGCTGGCGCTGGAGCCCGGCCATTGGGGGGCGGCCGGCCTGCTGGCGCAGCTGGATGCGGACCCCGGGCGGGAGCTGGGTGGCGAGCACTTCAGCTACACGGTTCAGCCGGGCGACTCGCTGTCCCGGCTCGCCAAGCGGCATCTCGGCGATCGCTACAAGTTCGTCATCCTGGCCCGCTACAACCAGCTGGACAATCCGGGCCGGCTCATGGCCGGGCAGACGATTCGCATCCCCGGCACGGCACCGGCCACGCCGGCGGTTGCGACGAAGGCGGCGGCATCCGCCGCGGAGCGCGTCCCGCAGGCGGCCCTCGCCGCGGAGCCGGGCGGGGGCTGCGCGGCCGGGATCCCGGACCTCGAGCAGCGCATGGCGCAGTCGCCGACCGCCTCCGACCGCGAGCGGCTGGTGGGCTGCTACAGCGAGCAGGCCGACGCCCTGGCCGCCGCCGGCGAGGTCCAGGGCGCCCAGGCGCTGCTGCAGAAGGCGCTGGTCCTGGACCGGTCCAATGCCGAGGTGGCGCAGCGCCACATGGCGTTGAGCGGCGCGGTGCGGGCCGGGCAGCTCTACCAGCAGGGGCTGGCCCGGTTGCAGGACGGCCAGCTGGACGAAGCCGCCGCCGCCTTCGGGCAGGTGCTCGCCCAGCAGCCGGGCCATGCCGCCGCCAGGGCCCGGCTGGCCAGCGTCAACGGCCAGCTGGCCGATCGCTACCACCAGATGGCGCTGTCCCTGTACGAGCGGGAGCTGGTGGACAGCGCCCTGACCCTGTGGAACAAGACGCTGGAGCTCAAGCCGGACCACGCGGAGGCCCTGGCCTACGTGGACAAGGTCAAGGCCCGGCGGTAGGCCCGCCCGGAAAGCGGCGGATCCCCGGCCCGGGCCGCGGGTTGACGCCGAACGGGACCCGCTCCCGGGACGGAGGGCGGCCGGCGGCGCAATTCCCCCGCCCCGTGACGCGAGCCCCCACGCCGGCGCATCGCCGGCTGCCGGTGCGCTGGCGTCTGTGATACACATAGGCGCGGAGGCCCGCATGCCGGCGACGGCACGGCGGGCGCGTGAATCGGCGCACGATCCCGGGGCGATTGCCGCCCCCAGCCCGGGAGGGGTTCCATGAACGGCCACAGCGTACCCATGACGGCCAGCGCCGTCATGAATACCCAGCCGGTAGTGCTCAGGGAAACGGATACCGTCGCGGTGGCGGCATCCCACATCATGCAGCGGCGCTATCGCAACCTGCAGGTGGTGGACGGGGAGGGGCGCCACCTGGGGGCGTTCGGCGTCGGCTGCCTGCTGCGCCTCTCGCTGCCCCGGGCCGTGACGCTGGAGCACGGGCTGGACAGCGCGCCCTACGTCTCCGACACCCTGGAGCAGATGTCCGCCCGGCTCAAGGCGGTGGCCGGCGATCCGGTCGGCAAGTACATGGACGCCACGGTCCGGGTGGTGCACCCGGACACGCTGCTGATGGAGACCCTGCTGATCCTCTACCAGACCCGCAGCAGCCTCGCGGTGGTGGACCGCGGGAGCGGGCGGCTGCTGGGTGTGATCTCCTACTGGGAGGTGCTGCGGAAGGTGGCCGGAGGGCTCGGCTAGTGTGCCGCTCCACTCCGGGCGGTATCCCCGGCGCCGCCCCGGAAGCGCCGGCACGAGGCGCGGCGCGCGGGCGGTGGGCGTTGCCCCGTCCCGCGCCGCGGGGCGGTCATGGCGCTTTCGGGGGGCTTCCCGCTGAATGGGCCCGCCAGGGCGGGGCGGTGCGCTGATGGGCCACGAAAGCGATTTGGCGACGACGGTCGTCTTCGGCCTCGATCCGCAGTGGTTCGCCGCGGTGGTGTTCCTCCTCACCTACGTGGTGATCATGACCGAGCGCATCAACCGGGCGATCGTGGCGCTGACCGCGGCGGGCCTGATGATCTTCGGCGGGGTCCTGACCCAGGAGGCGGCGCTGCGCGGGGTGGACTTCAACACCCTGGGCCTGCTTACGGGGATGATGGTGATCGTGGCCATCACCAGCAAGTCGGGCGTCTTTCAGTACCTGGCCATCTGGTCGGCGAAACGGGTCAACGGGCGTCCCTGGGGCATCCTGGTCATGCTCACCGTGGTGACCGCGATCCTGTCCGCGCTGCTGGACAACGTGACCACGGTGCTGCTCATCGCCCCGGTCACCCTGCTCATCACCGAGGAGCTGGAGGTTCCCGCCTATCCCTTCCTGTTCAGCGAGATCTTCGCCTCCAACATCGGCGGCACCGCCACCCTCATCGGCGATCCGCCGAACATCATGATCGGTTCGGCGGTACAGCTCACCTTCAACGATTTCCTGTGGAACCTGGCTCCGGTCGTGCCCATCATCCTGGTGGCCTCGATGGTGCCCATCTACCTCATCTGGGGGCGGCGGCTGCACACCTCCGAGGCGAACCGCCAGCGGGTCATGGACTTCGACGAGGGCAAGGCCATCACCGACCCGCGGCTGCTGCGCCAGGCGCTGGCGGTGCTGGCGCTGGTGATTACCGGGTTCGTGCTGTCCCACGCCATCGGCCAGGAGCCGGCGAGCATCGCCATGTTCGGGGCGGCGGTGCTGCTGCTGGTCACCAACGTCGGCATGAAGGCCGAGGAGCAGACCCACCGGGTCCACTCCGCCTTTTCCCAGGTGGAGTGGGTGACCCTGTTCTTCTTCATGGGGCTGTTCGTGGTGGTCCATGCGGTGGACTCCACCGGGCTGCTCAAGCTGCTGGCCGGGCAGGTGGTGGCGCTGACCGGGGGGACGCCGCACACCACGGCGGTGGTGATCCTGTGGGCATCCGCCCTGGCCTCGGCGGTGGTGGACAACATCCCCTTCGTGGCCACCATGATCCCGATCATCAAGTCCATGGCGGCGACCTTCGGCGGCCACGAGGAGCTGCTGCCGCTGTGGTGGTCCCTGGCGCTGGGCGCCTGTCTCGGCGGCAACGGCACCCTGGTGGGGGCGAGCGCCAACCTGGTGGTGGCCGGCTTCGCCGAGCTGGCGGGGCACCCCATCCGCTTCGTGCCCTTCATGCTGATGGCCTTCCCGCTGATGATTTTCTCCATCCTCATCAGCACCGCCTATCTCTATCTGCGCTATTTCTGAGGCCGGGCTGCC
>JAQVKR010000144.1 GCA_028694565.1 Gammaproteobacteria bacterium
TCCCGGGCGGCGCTTGCAGAGGATCTGACATGGTCACCCCCCCTCCATCCGACCCGTCGGAGCGCACGCGGCGGTGCGCCTCCTACGGCAGCCTCCCGGCTCTTGTCGTCATGTGGTCGCCGGGATGTCCACGATCTGCGTCGGGTTCAGTCTTTGTGGTTCCGCCCGGGTCGCGGGTCACGCGTCCCGATCGGCCACCAGTCCCTTGGATAAGTAAAGTCCACGGATGGCCCGATGTAAAAGCGCCGGACGGGGCGCGTCCGCACCGCCGCGCCGGGCGTCGGGGGGCCCGGGCGGGACGGGGGAGCGGGGCCGCGCTCCCGGCCCGCGGCGGGGCAGGAGCCGGGTGGGGATGCGCCGGGCGGGGAGGGCCGCGGGCCGAGCGGACGGCCGTTTCCCCGTCCGTGGCCGCGCGGCGCCCGTGCGCGGACTAGTGCAGCGGCAGGGGCCGGCTGTCGCGCCAGCGGCGGAAAATCATCTCCCTCAGCGCGGTGCCGATGCGGCGGGTGAAGGGTTTGATGTTCTCGCGTTTCGACTCGAACAGCGAGTACATGCAGGCGTTGGTTTCGAACATGACCAGGCTGCCGTCGGGGCGCAGGTTCAGGTCCATGCCGAAATAGTCCAGCCCCACCTGGGCGCTGAAGGCCTCCAGCCGGGCCAGGTTGCGGCTGCCGAGCCGCTCCCCGAAATTCTCCAGGAAATCTTTTTCCTCGGCCTCGAAAGCCGCATCTTTCTGCTGGGAGTTGCGGTGCACCATCCACTGGTCGCTGGTGAAGAGATGGCGCGGATAGAGCCGGCCGTCGATGACGATCACGCGGAATTTCCGGTAGAAGCCGTCCGGATCGCGGCAGTCGACGAACTCGGTCAGGTAGTAGTCCCGCCCGTCGAAGGCGAAGCGCTCCAGCTCGTCGATGTCCCCCGGTTCCCGGATCAGGGTCACGCCCTTGCCGCCGTGCAGGCCGGCCGGCCGGAAGATGAACGGCAGCCGGATGTCGCCCCGCTCGACGGCCGCTCCGATATCCCGGCAATAGCGCGGGCGGAGGCGGATGGTTTTCGGAACCAGGATGCCCTCGAAGTCCGCGAAGCGCTGGTAGAGCAGATCCCGCTTGGTGGCGGCGATTCGATCGGGCGGGTTGAGGGTGGGAATGCGGTCCCGTGCGACCAGCTCTCCGGCCGCTTCCAGGCCGCGGGCGTTGCTGTCGGGATCACAGATGAGATTGACGGCGAAATCCGGTTTGCCGAACTTGATCCGGCCGCCCTTCCTGCCGCCGAGGAACAGGACGTGGATGTCGAGGCCGTCTATCTCGGGAAACTTGAAGTTGCCCGTGTTGTGAAACTCGAAGCCCCGTTGATCGATGAACTCGACCGTGACCCGGTTGTCGTCCGGTATGGCGTTGATGATGAGCACGCGCGGCTTCCTGTCCGCGGGCGCCGGTTCGGCAACCCGCGGCCCGGGGCCGGTCTGGAAGGAGTAGCTGATCGTGGGGGGATTCTTCTTCTTGGTCATCGGATGTCCTGGTGTTGCGTTCATCGGGTTGCAGGTGCGGCGGCTGCAGTTTACCCCCAAGGGGCGGTGGCATGAACACGGACGCGTCCTAGCCGAGAACGCCCGTGTGCAGCTGCAGCCGCAGCAGCTGCACGAACACGCCGTGGAGGAACAGCGCGGTCCCGGCGGCCATGGCGGCGGCCGGTCCCCAGCCCGTGCCGCGCCACCTGAGAAATCCCAGCAGGAACAGCGCCGATCCGAAGACGAAGCCCAGGATCCATACCGCGGGCAGGATGGCGGCGATCGCCAGGTATTGGCTGAACTCGGCGGCAACACCCCCGTCGTGGCCCCGACCCGGTGGCGGCCCCGGCTCCACCGGTTCGCGCCGCTGCCGCAGCAGCTGCGGCAGGGCGGCGCCGATGGTCAGCGCGCCGGCCAGGAGGGGAAAGCGCATGACCACCCAGCCGTAGTCGTAGAACAGCCAGCCGGCGAGCAGGAAGAGCAGGGTCATGCCCGCGGCCAGCAGCGGGAGAATCGAGTCGGTCCGGATCATGGGCCCGTCACTCCCGGACGGTGGACGTTGCGGGACTTCAGGTAACTCCAGGCGAACACGCCCGCCAGCATCAGGCTCAGGGCCAGGCTGATGGGGCGGGTGATGAAGGCCGGGCCGTAGGCCTGCAGCGAGATGTGCAGGTAGGTCTCCAGGATCGGGCCGAGGATGAAGCCGAGCACCAGCGCCGGGCGGGAGTAGTTGAACCGCCGCATCAGCAGGCCCAGCGCGCCGAACAGGAACACGAACAGGACATCGACGCCGCTGTTTCCGGTCGCGTAGGCGCCCACCACCACCAGAACCAGGAGCACGGGCGCCAGCACCCGGCCGGGGATCGAGGCCAGTCTGGCGACGCCCGCCGCCAGCGGGATCATGAGCAGCGCGGAGACCAGGTTGGTCACCGCGAGGATGAGCGCCAGCGCCGTGGCCATGTCCAGGTGCGTGACGAGGAAATCGGGGCCGGGTTCGATGCCGAGGATGAGGAATCCACCGAGCAGGAGGGCCATGGCCGCGCTGCCCGGAATGCCGAGTGCGAGGGTGGGCACCAGCGAGCCGCCCTCCTTGGCGTTGTTGCTGGCCTCCGGGGCGATGACCCCGTTGATGTCGCCCATCTCCCGGGCCGCATGCCGATCCCGCCGGCCGCGGGCCGCGGCGTAGGCCAGGTAGGGTGCGGTTTCACCGCCGACCCCGGGGACGATCCCGACCACCACCCCGATGCCGACGGAGCGCAGGAAAGTCCAGGGCCGCTCCAGAACCGCGGCCGCGCCGTGGACGATGTCCCGCCAGCGCAGCGCGGTTCCCGCCGCCGCCGGCCGGCCGCCGGTGCCCGCCAGGCGGACGATCTCCGGGATGGCGAACAGGCCCAGCACCAGGGGCACCAGGCGGATGCCGTCCAGCAGGTAGTCGCTCTCCATCCAGAAGCGCGGCACGCCGGTGATGCGCTGGTAGCCGAAGGTGGCCAGGAACAGGCCCAGGCCGGCCGCGACCAGGCCCTTCAGCGGTTCGCCCTGGTCCAGCAGGGCCACGCTGGCGATGCCCACCAGCGCGAGCAGGAAGATCTCCGGCGCGCCGAAGGCCAGAACCACCGGCTGCAGCATGGGCAGCAGCAGCACCAGCGCCAGGGCGCTCAGCAGCCCGCCCAGGGCCGAGGCGGTCAGCGCAGCGCCCACCGCGTACAGGCCGCGTCCCCGGCGGTGGAGGGCGAAACCGTCCCTGACCGTGGCGGCATTGGCGGGCGCCCCGGGAATGCCCAGCAGAATGGCCGTGACCGAGCCGCCCGTGTAGACCGCCGCGTGGGCCGCCAGCAGAAAGCCGATGCCGGTCAGGGGATCCATGCCGTAGATGAACGGCAGCAGGATGGCCAGCGTGGACAGGCCGCTCAGCCCCGGCAGCACCCCGCACACCAGGCCGATGGAGAGTCCCGCGAGGGCCGCCAGGAGGGTCGGGCCGTGGGTGACCAGGCTCAGGGCTGAGGAGAGGACGTCCGGCATGGAAAGGCGGTCGTGGCGTGGAGGTCTATTCGAAACCGATGACGGCCCGGCGGAGGTCGGGGCCCCGCTTGGCCTGGGGCATCACCGGTAGTATTTCTCCAGCAGCACGTGGCGCACCTGGACCAGCCGCTCCCCCTCCAGCGCCCCGATGGTGCCGGCCACAAGCTCCGCGAGGGTTTCCGGTCCGGCGGGATCGAGGCCGAAGCCCTTGGCCGACGCTTCCTCCGCAAATGCCGGATCCGAGAGGATGCCGTCCAGCATTCCGGCGAGGTAGGCCACCCTGTCCGCCGGGGTCCCGGGCGTAGTGAGGAGCGCGCGCCCGGTGCGGGCCATCCGGGCGCGGAAGTCGATCCACCAGGCCTGCCCGTCGGACAGCTCGACCGCCTCGAACAGCGTGGGAAGGTCGGGAAACAGGGGCGAGCGCTCCCGATCCAGCACCGCCAGCGGCACCAGGTTCCCGCCGCGGGCATACTTGAGGGCGGAGCGGTCCGAGGTCACGATGCCGTCCACCTCGCCCCGCATCGCCGCCAGTGCCGCCTCCTTGGAGCCTTTGTAGCCGATGATGATTTCCGCCCCGAGGCCGAGCGCCTCGGAGAAGCAGGCGGCGGTATCGGCGATGGCGTCGGCCTTGCCGCCGGCGGACCATTTCACCGGCTCCGCCGTGGAGCTCAGCCCGGCGAGGTCCTTGAAGGGGGATTGCCCGCTCAGCATGACCACGCTCGGTTCCGCGCTCACCCGGGCCAGCCAGGGGGCCCGCAGGATGTCGAAGCGCGCCCCCTCGAGCTCGAGCAGCTGCGCCAGGGCGGCGCCCGGACCGTTCACCAGCATCAGGGTCAGCCCGTCGGGCTCGGCGCGGTAGACCTGGCTGAGGGCGACCAGTCCGCCGCCGCCCGGCCGGTTATCCACCACCACCGTGGCGCCGGTGCGGCGTTCGATCCACGGTGCCAGCAGCCGGGCGAGGGTGTCGTAGCCGCCGCCCGGGGCGTAGCCCACCACCAGCCGCACCACCTGGCCCCGGAAGAAGCCTTCCGCGGCGCCTTCTTCCGCGCCGGCGCTCGCCCATGCCGACAGGCACACAACGAGCGCCAGCACGCCCCGCAGCCCGGTTCTCCGGATGTTCCAATCCGACATCGGTATCCTCGATTCCTATCCGCCGCAGATGGACTCCGCCCGCGCTCCGGTCGGCCTGCTGCCGCTCCAGGGCGGGTGGATTGTCCCAGGCACTATAAATTGCCGGGGCCGCGGGAGTAAAACCGGGATTGCCGCAGGGAGCCGGGGCGCGCCCGGGGCGGGACGGCGGGACGCACTTTCCGCGACTCCGCTGGCCCGACGGGCCATGGAATCGCCCCGGATCGCCCGGCGCCGACGGGCATGGCGGTCCGCGAATGCGGCGCTTCAGGACGTACTATCCTTAATCTGTGGGAGGGAAGCGGGTCCCGGCGGCAGCTTCCCGATGGCCGGAAAACAAGCATAAGAACAGTCCCATGGCAACGGCTGCGCGGGCGTTGCGGGCTCATCTGCCCCGGGGATGGCGACACGGCCCGGAAATTGCCCGGCGAGGAGGTTGAACCATGAAGAGCTCCACTCGCAGGACCGCATTCCTGCTGGCGTTGGCATGCACGGTCGCGGGCGCCGCCCAGGCCGGTGAGGCCCGCATCGGGGAGGCGGAATTCATGAAGAACTGCGCGGTCTGCCACGGTACCGGGGGCAAGGGTGATGGGCCCATCATCGATTTTCTGAAGCAGGCGCCGCCCGACCTGACCCGGCTCAGCCGGAGCAACGGCGGCCAGTTCCCCATGCAGCGGGTCTATGACACGATCGTGGACGCCGGCAGGACCCGGGCGCACGGCACCCGGGAAATGCCCATCTGGGGCGATCGCTACTCCGAGGAGGTGATTGCCGAGTACGGTCCGTACGCCGCGGGGCCGAAGGCGACCATCCGCGCACGGGTACTCGAGCTGGTGTTTTTCCTGGCGAACATCCAGGAGTAGGGCGCCCGGGTCGCCCGGGAGCGCGGTGGTCGCCGCTTCGGGCGGGCGGGACTCGCCGTGGCGGCGCGCCGCCACAGCGGTGGGTGTGCCCGGCGGAGGCTCATACGCCCCCGCCGTGGATGGTTTCGTAGTAAAGCTTTTCCAGCTCCGCCTTGTGGCGGGTCTCCTCGTCGGCAAGAAACTCGAACAGCTCGCGCACCGGTCCCGGCTCCACGCTCCCGGCGAGGCTCCGGTACTGCTCCATGGCCGCCTGTTCGCGGCCGAGGGCGTATTGCAGGATGGCCTGGTCGTCGGGCTCCGCGCCCAGTTCGGGGGCCTGGATGCAGTCGGAGAAACGGGTGTCCGAGGCGGGCGCCTCCACCCGCGCGCGCAGCTGTTCGGCGATGTCGCCGCGGGCGGCGAGATCGCTGAACAGGTCGTAGTGGCGCTGCTCCTCCTCGGCGAGCTCTTCCACCAGGTAGCGGATGCGCTTGCTTACCCTGGGGATCAGGCCGCGGTAGAAGTCGCGCGCGCTGGCCTCGAAGGAGGCCGCCACCGCCAGGATCTCCCCCAGGGTCTTCCTGGCGCGGATGCGATCAATCCCGTGCACCCCGCCCTCGCCGTGTTCGCTCACTGCGCGCTCTCCCGTTGCTCCAGCCAGGCATGGATGCCGGCCGCCACCCGATGCCCGTCGGCCACGGCGTGAACCACGTCGGGGCCGTTCACCATGTCGCCGGCGGCCCACAGCCAGGGCTCGCTGGTGCGCCCGTCGGCGTCCACCCGGAGGCGCCCGCGCCGCCACTCCAGCTGCTCGGTGAGCGCCTCGCCCAGCAGCGCCGTGTCGGCCATCTGGCCGATGGCCTCGACCACCATCTCCGCCTCGTGCAGGCGCTCGTCGGACTCGTCGTAGACCGGCGCGAAGCGCCCCTGGGCGTCGAAGATGGACTTCACCCGCCAGCTGCGCAGTCCCACCAGGTTGCCGGCCCCGTCCACCACGCACTCCCGCGGCCCGCGGGCATCGAGAATCTCGATCTCCTCCTCGGCCGCCTCCAGCACCTCGCTGGCGTCCGCCAGGAAGTGGCTGCGCGCCTCCAGCGCGGTGACGGTGACCCGTGCCGCGCCGTACTCCCGGCGCTGCAGGCGGGCCAGGGTACGGGCGATGTCCATGGCCACGTTGCCGCCGCCGATGACCACCGCGCTGCGCGGGGTGCCGAACGCCTCCCCGGCGGTGGCCTGGCGCAGCAGGGTCACCGCCTTGCGCACCTGGGGATGATCCGAGTTGGGAATGCGGGTGGAGCGGCCGAACTGCAGCCCCAGGGCCAGCACCACGGCGTCGAAGTCGCGCCGCAGCTCCTCCAGGGTGATGTCCGTTCCCACCCAGGCTCCACAGCGGATATCCACTCCCACCGAGCGGATGGCGTCGATATCCTGGTCCAGCCGGGCATAGGGCAGGC
>JAQVKR010000145.1 GCA_028694565.1 Gammaproteobacteria bacterium
GGAGGCGCTGCGCGAGGCGGAGTCCGGGCGCATCCACACCTTCATCGCGACTTCGCCCATCCACATGGAGCGCAAGCTGCGGATGAACCCGGACCAGGTGCTGGAGCAGGCGGTCTGGGCGGTGAAGCGGGCCCGCCAGTGGACCGAGAACGTGGAGTTCTCGGCCGAGGACGCCGGGCGCTCCGAGCTCGATTTCCTGTGCCGCATCTTCGAGGCGGTGATCGAGGCCGGCGCCACCACCGTCAATGTCCCGGACACGGTGGGCTACGCCATGCCCCACCAGTTCGGGGAGACCATCCGGCAGCTGATGGAACGCATTCCCAACGCCGACCGGGCGGTCTTCTCGGTGCACTGCCACAACGATCTGGGCCTGGCGGTCTCCAACTCGCTGGCCGCGGTGCTCAACGGCGCCCGCCAGGTGGAGTGCACGCTGAACGGCCTGGGCGAGCGCGCGGGCAACGCCTCCCTGGAGGAGGTGGCCATGGCGGTGCGCACCCGGCGCGATGTCTTTTCCTGCGACACGGGCCTGGACACCACCCAGATCATGGCCTGCTCGCGGCTGGTCGCGGGCATCACCGGTTTCCCGGTGCAGCCCAACAAGGCCATCGTCGGCGCCAACGCCTTCGCCCACGAGTCGGGCATCCACCAGGACGGCGTGCTCAAGAGCCGCGAGACCTACGAGATCATGCGTGCCGAGGACGTGGGCTGGAGCGCCAACCGCATCGTCCTGGGCAAGCACTCGGGGCGCAACGCCTTCCGCAGCCGGCTCGAGGACCTCGGGGTCCACTTCGAGTCCGAGGAGGATCTCAACAACGCCTTCGCCCGGTTCAAGGATCTCGCCGACAAGAAGCACGAGATCTATGACGAGGACCTGCAGGCGCTGGTCACCGAGGCCAGCCTCGAGAGCGGCAATGAACGGGTCAAGCTGGTCTCCCTGCGGGTCTGTTCCGAGACCGGGGAGACTCCCGAGGCCACGGTCACCCTCACCGTGGACGGGGCGGAGGTGCGCACCACGGCACCCGGCGGCGGGCCGGTCGATGCCGCCTTCAAGGCCATCGAGTCGGTGGTCAACAGCCAGACGACGCTGCAGCTCTACTCGGTGAACGCCATCACCAGCGGCACCGATTCCCAGGGCGAGGTGACGGTCAGGCTGGAGAAGGGGGGGCGGATCGTCAACGGGTTGGGCGCCGACACGGACATCGTCATCGCCTCCGCCAAGTCCTACGTCAACGCCCTGAACAAGATCCTGGAGCCGACGGCCCGCGCGCACCCCCAGCTCGGGGATGTCTGAAGGGGCGTCGCCCCGGACCGGCCATGGCGATATCCATGAGCAACCGCCGGCTGCGCTACCTCGACGCCATGGGGATCACCGCCTGGGTCCGGCGGAAGGACGCCTCCACCGCCATCCCCGGTGACGACGGGGAAACGCCGTCCTCCGCCGAGACTGAAGTCCCCGCGGCGGTCGCGGTCCCCGGCCCGGCGGCGGCGCCGCTGCCCGAGATCCGCCCAACCCCGGTCCCGGAAACGGGGCGGGGGATTCCCGACCGGATCGCGGCCCTGGGCTGGGAGGCGCTCGCCGGTTGCGTGGCCGACTGCCAGGCGTGCCCGGAACTGGTGGCCAACCGCAGTCGGACGGTGTTCGGCGTGGGCAACCGGAGCGCCGAGTGGCTGATCATCGGCGAGGCGCCGGGCGCCGACGAGGATCGGCTGGGGGAGCCGTTCGTGGGGCGGGCGGGCAAGCTGCTCGACGCGATGCTGGCCGCCATCGGCCTCGATCGCAGCCGGGCCTATATCGCCAACATCCTCAAGTGCCGCCCGCCCAACAACCGCGACCCGAAGCCGGAGGAGGCCGAAGCCTGCCTCCCGTTCCTGTGGCGCCAGATCGAGCTGATACAGCCGCGGATCGTCCTGGTGGTGGGACGGGTGGCCGCCCAGACCCTGTTGCGCAGCCACGAGCCCGTCGGCCGCCTGCGGGGCCGGGTGCACCGGCTCGGCGGGGACGGCGTGCCGCTCATCGTGACCTACCATCCGGCCTACCTGTTGCGCTCGCCGCAGGAGAAGCGCAAGTCGTGGCAGGATCTGTGCCTGGCGGTGGATGTCTACAATGAGACCCGGTACCGGGCCGGGCCCGATCAGGCCCGCCTCCGGGAGGAGGGGGCATGAGCGCCGTTCCCAGGCCGGCTGGCGTGAGCCTCAGGCCGATGACGCAGGAGGATGTCGCGGCGGTCATCGGCGTGGAGGTCCGCTCATACGAATTCCCCTGGACCGAGGGCATCTTCCGCGACTGCCTCCAGGTCGGCTACAGCTGCTGGCTGGCCGAGGCGGATTCCACCCTGACGGGCTACGGGATCATGTCGGTGGCCGCCGGCGAGAGCCACATTCTCAACCTGTGCGTGGATCCCGACTGGCAGGGGCGGGGCATCGGACGCATGCTCCTGGAGCAGATGCTGCGCACGGCCCGGGCGCACGGCGCCGATATCGCCCTGCTGGAAGTGCGCCCCTCCAACCTCGCCGCGCTCAGGCTGTATGAGCGCCTCGGCTTCAATCAGTACAGTGTCCGCCGCGCCTACTACCCGTCCCGGGACGGCCGCGAGGACGCCCTGATGCTGGCGAAGAGCCTGGTCTACCTGTGACCGGTCCGTAGGTAGGGCGTGATATTCGCCACAGGGGACACGGAGAATACCGGGTGGACCAAGGTTGCCGGCGCTGGGCGATGGGTGCCGAGACCCATCGCCGCGGCGAAGTTCATGTTCATTACCCCCATGGATCCTCTCCTCCATGAGCGCTGTATCCCCTGTGGCTGTCGTCCGTTCGAGGCGCTATGCAGCTGATTGATACCCACTGCCACCTGGACTTGCCGGCGTTCGATGCCGACCGGGAATCGATTCTGGCCGGCTGCGCCGAGCGGGATGTCCGGGCGCTGGTGCTGCCGGGCGTGACGGCCTCGGGCTGGGGCAACCTGCTGGCGGTTGCGAAGTCCTCCGGCCGGCTCCATCCCGCGCTGGGCCTGCATCCCTGGTTCATCGGCGAGCACCGCCCGGAGCACCTGGATGCGCTGGCCGCGCGGGTGGCGCGGGAGCCCCTGGTGGCCATCGGCGAGATTGGGCTGGATCACTACCCGGGGGCCCCGGAGCCGGATGCGCAACGGCGTCTGTTCGAGGCCCAGCTCGACATCGCCCGCGCCGCCGCGCTGCCGGTGATACTGCACGTGCGCAAGGCCCATGACGAGATCTGCGGCATCCTGCGCCGGCGCGGCCATCCGCCCGGCGGCGTGGCCCACGCCTTCGGCGGCAGCCTGGTCCAGGCGCGGCGCTACGTGGATCTCGGTTTCCGGCTCGGCTTCGGTGGAGCCGTGACCCATGCCCGGGCCCGCAAGCTGCGGGGTGTGCTGCGGGCGCTGCCCCGGGAAGCCATCGTGCTGGAGACCGACGCTCCCGACATGCCCCCCGCCGGCCACCGGGGCGAGCGCAACACCCCGCTGAACCTCCCGGAAATCCTGCGCGTCGTGGCAGAGGTCCGCGGCGAGGATCCGGAGGAGGTGGCCGCCTACACCACCGCCAACGCCCGGGCGCTGTTCGGGATCTGATTTATTGAATAGACAGGATTTACAGGATTGACCGGATTTAAGATAAAGAGGATGCATCGCTCGGATTATGGGGACCATGAAAATGCAGGACCTGCTCTTGAGTCCGGCGAGTGAGCGTGCGCCATGCCGGACTGATGGCGGTTCTGAGCCCGTTCCGGTGCATGCCTGGTATCCGGGCAGCAGGGGCATCCCCGGAATAATCCTGTACATCCTGTAAATCCTGTCTATTCCAAAAAACCATGACCGACTATCAGGGACTGTTCGAGCGGACCCATATCCTGGTGGGTGACGAGGGGGTGGCGCGGCTGCGTTCGGCGCGGGTGCTGCTGGCGGGGCTCGGAGGGGTGGGCTCCTACTGTGCCGAGGCGCTGGCGCGGGCCGGGGTGGGGAACCTGACCCTGGTGGATCATGACCGGGTGGCCGCCTCCAACCTGAACCGGCAGCTGCCGGCGCTGGGCTCCACGGTGGGCGAGAAGAAGGCGGAGGTGCTCGGGGCACGGGTGCGGGACATCAATCCGGCCTGCAACCTGACCCTGGTGGATGCGTTCATCCGCCCCGATGACATGCCGGGACTCCTGGCGCCGGGATTCGATTTCGTCATCGACGCCATCGACAGCCTCAACTGCAAGACCGCGCTGGTGGAGGTGGCCTGGAAAAGCGGCATTCCGGTGGCGTCGAGCATGGGTGCGGGCGGGCGTCTCGATCCGACCCGGATCCGGGTCGGCGATCTCTACGAGACCGAGATCTGTCCCCTGGCGCGCCATCTGCGCAAGCGCCTGCGAAGGCGCGGGGTGGGGCCGGGGGTCAGGGCGGTGTACTCGGTGGAATCCCCCCTGCCGCCCCTGCCGCCGGAGCCCACCGGGCAGGGCCGTGATCGGGCGGTGAACGGAACCATCAGCTATCTGCCGGCGCTGTTCGGGCTGACGCTGGCCGGTTTGGCGGTGGGCCGGCTGCTGGGGCGGACCTGACGGCGCCACGCGCCTCGGGCCCAGGGGGCGCGGCACCCCCGGGAGATGGGGCGGGGTGGAGGACTAGGCGGTCTCTTCCTGGTTCTCGGTGAGGAACTCCAGGCGGTAGCCGTGGTGGTAGACCGCGGTGAGCCGGCAGCCGTTTTCCGGTTCCAGGTTGAGCTTGCGGCGCAGCCGGCTGATGTGGGTATCCACCGTGCGGGTGTTCAGGTCGGGGCGGCGACCCCAGACACTCTCGAGTATATGCCCGCGGGAGAGGAGCCGCCCCGCATTGCGGAACAGGAACAGGGCGAGTTCGAACTCCTTGGGGGTCAGCTGGACTTCCGCGTCCTGATAGCCGACCGTGCGCTCGGTGACATTGAGGTGATAGACCCCGAACGTCAGGTCGTGCAGTTCGGGCTGGGGCTGGGTGCGCCGCCCGAGTGCGCCGATCCGGGCCAGCAGCTCCATTCGCCGCACCGGTTTGATCATGTAGTCGTCGGCGCCATGGGAAAGCGCCCGGACGATGTCCTCTTCGCTGTCGCGGACCGTGACGAACAGTACCGGCACCTGGCGGTCGACGTACTCCCTGACCCAGTCCAGGACCTCTATGCCGCTGGTGTCCGGCAGCAGCCAGTCGATGATCAGCAGGTCGAAGCTGCTGTTGCGGACGGAGCGTTGAAAGTCCGCCCCGTTGGTGCAGCCGTGGACGGTATGGCCTGCCTCGGTGAGCCAGAGTTCGATCAGCCGCGACTGATCCTCGTCATCCTCAAGCAGTGCAATCCTCAAGTTCGGGTGCTCCCATCGCTTTACTATCTTGAATGTATCAGATTTTGTCACAAAAAAACCGGTTTCCCCAACAACCTGGGCGGCGGGTTCGGGTCACGCCCCGGTGGTCGGAGATGGACGGCGACGATAAGCTGCGCTATAGGTAACGTACACAAAAATTAACCGAGATCGCCTCTGCTTTGATGTATCCTTTTCGCAAAGGTGATGTCTTGACGATACAACTGTTGTAATATTGCAGATGTATAACGTAAAGCCTTAATCATTTGAGACAGTGCCGATACCTGCAGTAAACTACACCGACCATGTGTTACAGCTGCCCGCCTAGAAAGGAGGCTATACAGTGATGATCAAGAACAATATGAGCAAGGTGGTGACCACTGCCGCTGGCCTGGCTATGATGGCCCTGGTGGGCGGAGCTGCTGCGGCACCCGTCCTCGACAGCAGCAAGACCATCTGGATGAACCCCTACGGTGAGTGCTGGGTGGACAGCTATGGTGGCGTGGAAAGCCTGCCCGTCGAGTGCGGTGGTCCCGCCCCCGTGGCCGAGGCTCCGGCCCCCGCCCCGGAGCCGAAGCCGGCCCCGGTGATTCCCACCATCGTCGTGGGTGATGCCTTCTTCGACTTCGACAAGGCCGACCTCAAGCCCGGCGCCATCGAGGCCCTGGATCGCGGCGCCCGTTCCATCAACGACAACGCCGAGTACGTGCGCCAGGTCAACGTGACCGGTCACACCGACAGCATCGGCAGCGAGGCCTACAACCAGAAGCTCTCCGAGCGTCGCGCCGGCGCCGTGGCCGACTACCTGGCCGGCAAGGGTGTGTCCCGCTCCCTGATGAACGTGCAGGGCATGGGCGAAAGCCAGCCGGTGGCCGACAACGGCACCAAGGAAGGCCGCGCCCAGAACCGTCGCGTCGAGGTGCAGGTCATCACCAAGTAACGACACGCGGCAGACGTGCAGTGGACGGCGCCCTCCGGGGCGCCGTCTGCGTTTGCGGCCAAGGGCGGGGCTTGCCAGCCGGGCCGATTTTGCATAGAATCGCCGTTTTTCCGGCAGGTTTGCTGATGTCCCGTGCCGATCCGCGCGGGCGTTGATGGAGAACTTCAGGTTATGTACGCGGTTATCATGAGCGGCGGGAAGCAGTACCGGGTGAGCGAAGGCGATACCCTGCGGGTCGAGAAGCTCGATGCCGAGGCGGGCGCCAGCTTGGACTTCGACAAGGTGCTGATGGTGGCCGACGGCGAGACGGTGAACATCGGTGCGCCCTACCTCGATGGCGGCAAGGTGAGCGCCACGGTCAAGGCGCACGGCCGTGCGGACAAGGTGCACATCGTGAAATTCCGTCGCCGCAAGCACTATCGGAAGCAGATGGGCCACCGCCAGTGGTTCACCGAGGTTGAGATTACCGGGATCAACGCCGGTTGAGAGAATAGAGCGAGGAATACCCCATGGCTCATAAAAAGGCAGGCGGCAGCAGCCGCAACGGCCGCGACTCCGAGTCCAAGCGTCTTGGCGTGAAGCGCTACGGAGGCCAGGCCGTGGAGGCCGGCAGCATCATGGTTTAAGTCCCAATGATGTTAGTACTGTTGTGATTCTCTCTGTGTCAGAATGAT
>JAQVKR010000146.1 GCA_028694565.1 Gammaproteobacteria bacterium
CGCACGACTCCAGGCAGCGCCGCAGCTCCGCGCGGGAGAAGGGCGACACGTTGCCGGCGGCGGTGCGGACCTGGATGGCCTCCGCGCCCCGCCCGCTGGCCTGGTAGGCGCGCGTCTGCTCGGGCGACGCCAGCCGCTGCAGGCGGCGCAGCACCAGCCGGCGCAGTTCGGCGGTGCTGATCTCGCGGGTCTCTCCCGCGCCCTCGCCCAGCTCGGTGCGAATGGCCGAGGCGATATCGTAGGCGCGCTCGAAGGCGAGGCCGGCATCCTGCAGGGAGCGGGTGAGGATGCCGCGCAGGAAGGGAACCCGGGTGCCTTCCCCGGGGTCGGTGACCAGGATCTTGGCCATGGGGCTGCGGATTGCCTCCAGTCTGTGTCAGGGTGTGACAAAGGCCGTGAAAAGTAGGGTCTTGGCGGTTCTGCGGCGTTACACTCCGGTAATGGTGTCATCATAACAGGGGCGGCATGCCGGCCGCACCCGGACACGCAGGGGGAGGCATGTTCAGAACCGCCGAACTGGGCCGGAAGATCCCGAAAGCCGAGTACAAGGAGATCGAGCCGGAACTGCGCCAGGAACTGCTGGAGCAGCAGCAGACCCTCCGCCTGGAGGACGGGTTTCCCGTCATCATCATCTTCGCCGGCGTGGATGGCGGCGGCAAGAATGCCACCGTCAACCGGCTCAACGCCTGGATGGATCCGCGCTGGCTCATCACCCGCGCCTACGGGGAACCCTCCGACGAGGAGCGCGAGCGGCCCGAGTACTGGCGCTACTGGCGCGATCTGCCGCCGAAGGGGCGCATCGGCCTGTTCCTGCGCTCGTGGTACTCGCGGCCGGTGATCGACCGGGCCTACGGCAGCATCGACGAGGCGGATTTCGACGAGCGGCTGGACCGGGTCATCAACTTCGAGAACGCCCTGGCCGACGACGGCGCGCTCATCATCAAGTTCTGGATGCACCTGAGCCGCGAGGCGCAGAAGAAGCGGCTCAAGGCGCTGGAGAAGGACCCGCTGACCCGCTGGCAGGTGACCGAGACCGACTGGCACCACTGGCGCCTGTACGACCAGTTCCTCGAGGCCGGGGAGCGGGTCATCATGCGCACCAGCACCGGCAAGGCCCCCTGGTCCATCGTCGAGGGGGTGGATCCCCACTACCGCAGCGTCGTTGTGGGGCGCACCATCCGCGACGCGGTGCGCCGGCGCCTGGAGGAGGCGGCCGCCCACCGTCGGCTCCGGGCCGAGATGCAGGCCGGCAGGGAGGAGGCGAAGCCCGCGCGCCCCGGCGCAGCCGGGACGGTGCCGGAGCCGGAGCCGCCGGCGCCGGTGACGGTGCTCGACACCCTCGAAATGAAGCGCCTGGACAAGCGGGAGTACCGGAAGGTCTACCGGCAGCTCCAGGGCCGCCTGAACGAGCTGCAGCGGCGGGCGCAGGAGCGGAAAATCTCCACCATTCTCGTGTTCGAGGGCCCCGACGCCGCCGGCAAGGGCGGCGCCATCCGCCGGGTGACCGAGTCGCTCGATGCCCGCAACTACCAGGTGCTGCCGTTCGCCGCGCCCACCGACGAGGAGAAGGCCCAGCACTACCTGTGGCGCTTCTGGCGCCATCTCTCCCGGGCCGGCCGGGTGACCCTGTTCGATCGCAGCTGGTACGGCCGGGTGCTGGTGGAGCGGGTGGAGGGCTACGCCGGCGAGGCCGAGTGGCGGCGGGCCTATTCCGAGATCAACGACTTCGAGGCCCAGCTCATCGAGCACGGGATCGTGCTGATGAAGTACTGGATCCACATCGGCAAGGAGGAGCAGCTGCGCCGCTTCCAGGACCGCGAGCAGACGCCCCACAAGCGCTGGAAGCTCACCGCGGATGACTGGCGCAACCGCGAGAAATGGAACGACTACCTGCTGGCGGTCAACGACATGGTGGAGCACACCAGCACCCGGCTGGCGCCCTGGATCCTGGTGGAGGGGGAGGACAAGCCCTATGCGCGGATCAAGGTGATGTCCACCCTGTGCGACAAGCTGGAGCAGGTGCTGGGCGAGGAGTGATCCTCCCAGGAGACTTATACTGGACCCGGCATGGCGGGGACCGGGTCCCCGCCGGGGGACGGCGCCGGGACGCGGCCCGCCGCGCGTGGCTTCGCCAGGGTCGTGGACGATCATCAGAGGAGAGGAGCGGACGGTGTTCAAGAACCCCATTGCGAGCCTGCTCGGCAGCTCGCCATTCAAGGCGCTGCAGGAGCATATGCGGGTGGTGCTGGAGTGCGCACGGGAGGTCACCCCCCTGTTCGAGGCCCTGAGCGCGGGCGATCAGGAACGGGTGCGCGAGATCGAGCGGCGCATCTTCGAGCGCGAGGCCGCCGCCGACAGCATCAAGAACCAGCTGCGCCAGCACCTGCCGAAGAGCCTGTTCATGCCCGTGGACCGGCGCGACCTGCTGGAAGTGCTGCAGATGCAGGACTCCATCGCCGATACCGCCCAGGATATCGCCGGACTGCTGGTGGAACGCCCCATGGAGGTGCCCGAGCCGCTGCGCGAGCCCCTGCTGGCGCTGACCCGGCGCTGCGTCGAGGTGTGCGAGCATTCGGCGCGGGTCATCGAGGAGCTCGACGAGTTGCTGGAAATGGGCTTCCGCGGACGCGAGGCCGACCAGGTGGAGACCATGGTGGACGAGCTCAACCGCCTCGAGGACGAGACCGACGAGCTCGGGATCCGCCTCATGCGCAGCCTCTTCGCCCACGAGGAGAAGATGAACCCGGTCTCGGTGATGATGTGGTACCAGCTCATCAACTGGATCGGCGACCTGGCCGATTACGCCGAGAAGGTGGGCGACCGGCTGCGGCTGCTCATCGCGCGCTGACGCCGCCGGCTCGACCGGCGGCCGGGGCCGCAGGGGGCGATACCCCGCCGGGGTGCGTCTTCCCGCACGGAACAGACCTCACAACAACGACAACCGAGGGGTCTTCCGCAACAACGACAACATGACATAGCGGGTATGGGTGTGGATATCATTAGCGACTACGGTACGTTCTTCCTCGTGCTGGCCGTTCTGTTCGGCTTCTACATGACCTGGGGCATCGGTGCCAACGACGTGGCCAACGCCATGGGCACCTCGGTGGGCTCCGGCGCCATCACCGTCGGCCAGGCCATCCTCATCGCCGCGGTGTTCGAGTTCGCCGGGGCCTTCATCGCCGGCGGCCACGTGACCGCCACCATCCGCAAGGGCATCATCGACGCCGGGCCGCTCGCCGGCCATCCGGAGCTGCTGGTCTACGGCATGCTCGCCGCGCTGCTGGCGGCGGCGATCTGGCTGATGATCGCCTCCACCCGCGGCTGGCCGGTTTCCACCACCCATTCCATCGTCGGCGCCATCGTCGGCTTCGCCGTGGCCGGCATCGGCATCGACGCGGTGCAATGGGGCAAGATCGGCCAGATCGTCGCGAGCTGGGTGGTCTCACCGGTGCTGGGCGGCCTGCTGGCCTACCTGCTGATGCTGAGCATCCGGCGCTTCATCCTCAATACCGAGCATCCCTTCGAGAGCGCCAGGCGCTGGGGGCCCTTCTACGTCTTCCTGGTGGGGTTCACCATCGCCCTGGTGACGCTGTTCAAGGGCCTGAAGCACCTCGACCTGACCCTCTCGGTGGGCATGAGCTTCGTGCTGGCCGTGGGTGTCGGGGCGGCGGTGGCGCTGGTGAGCTGGGTGCTGATCCGGCGCGTGCGCATCGATGCGGCCGCGGATCGCACCTTCCACTACGCCAGCGTGGAGAAGGTCTTCGCGCCGATGATGATCTTCACCGCCTGCGCCATGGCCTTCGCCCACGGCTCCAATGACGTGGCCAACGGCATCGGCCCCATGGCGGCGGTGGTGAGCATCGTCAGGAGCGGCGGCGAGGTGGCCCAGAAGGCGGAGCTGCCGCTGTGGATCCTGATCCTGGGCGGCGCCGGCATCGTGGTGGGGCTGGGCACCCTGGGCTATCGGGTCATGCGCACCATCGGCACCAGCATCACCGAGCTGACCCCGAGCCGGGGTTTCTGCGCCACCCTGGCCGCGGCCGCCACCGTGGTGCTCGCCTCGCGGACCGGCCTGCCGGTGTCCACCACCCATATCGCGGTGGGGGCGGTGATCGGCGTGGGCCTAGCCCGGGGCATCGGCGCCATCGACCTGCGGGTGATCGGCGGCATCGTGACCTCCTGGCTGGTCACGCTGCCCGTGGGCGGCATCCTGGCGGCGCTGTTCTTCTTCATCCTGAAGGGGGCGTTCGGTTGACCTCCGGCGGGGACGGCGGCCACCCGGGCGGCCCGGGCCGCGAGCTGCTGCTGCTGCGCCACGCCAAGTCCGACTGGAACGCCGGGGCGGCCACCGACTTTGACCGCCCCCTCAATCCCCGCGGCCGGCAGGATGCGCCGCGCCTGGGAAAATGGCTGCGCGCGGCGGGGCTGGTGCCGGATCTCGTGCTGGCCTCGCCGGCGCGGCGGGCGCGGCAGACCGCGCGCCGGGTGTGCAGGGCGCTCGGCTATCCGCGCGAGTCGATCCAGTGGGAGCCCCGCCTCTACGAGGCCGGCCCCGGTACGCTGATCGGGTGCCTGGAGGCGCTGCCCGGCATGCCGCGGCGGGTGCTGCTGGTGGCGCACAATCCGGGCCTGGAGGAGTTGCTGCGCCGCCTCTGCGGCGCGCTGGAAGCGCCGGCCGACGGCAAGCTAATGCCCACCGCGGCGCTGGCGCGCCTGGGGATGCCGGCGGACTGGCGGCGCCTGGAGAGCGGCTGCGCCCGCCTGCTCGATCTGGTCCGCCCGCGCGATCTGCCGCTGTAACCGGTCCGGCCCCGCCTGAGACCCGATGCAGCGGATCGCTCAATTCCGGCCGGCTGCCAGTATCTCGGACCAGAGCGCAGCGTAGGCCTGCGCCGCCGGGCTGCAGCCGGCCCAGGCGCCCAGCGGCGCGCGCTGCAGCCCCATCCGTTCCACGTCGCTGGCGTAGGGAATGGCGGTTCTCAGCACGCCGGGCCGTTCCGCCGGCAGGGTCTCCATCACTTCGAGGTGAAGGCGCTTGCGCCGGTCCACCATGGAGAAGAAGGGCAGCACCCCGAGCCGCTCCAGCCCGTTGTCGGCCACGAAGCGGTCCAGCTGTTCCAGGGTGCGCAGGGAGAGGATGGTGGGGATGAGCGGCACCAGCAGCACGTCGGCGGCGCGGAAGACATTCTCCGAAACCAGCGAAATGCTCGGCGGACAGTCGAGGAACACCCGGTCGTAGTCCTCCGCCAGGGGCTTCAGCAGCTTGCGCAGCCGGGTGGGCTTGCGCTGCTCGTCCAGCAGCAGGTCCAGGTTGCGGTAGGAGAAGTCGGCGGGGAGGAGGTCCAGGTTCTCGAAGTCGGTGCCCTTGATGAGCGCGTCCAGCTCATGCTTGCCGCGCACCAGCCCCTTGCCGCCGCCCTTGACCTTCGGCTTCACCCGGAAGTAGAAGCTGGCCGCGCCCTGGGGGTCCAGGTCCCAGACCAGGGTGCGGGCGCCGTCCCGGGCCGAGAGCCAGGCCAGGTTGACCGCGGTGGCGGTCTTGCCGACCCCGCCCTTGATGTTGTAGGTGGCGAATACCTTCATGGCGGGCTGTGTGCCTCCTTCCGGAACAGGCTGCGGAACAGGCGCCGGTTGGACTCGGAATCGAAGCCGGAGAAGCGCTCATGGAACTCCCTGCGCGCCTGGGCCTGGCGGTGGTGGAGATTCTCCACCAGGTGGGCGATGGCTTCCAGGGTCGCGGCCGGAACCTCGCCCTCCGCCTGCATCTCGCCGGCGAAGCGCTCCAGGGTGTGCCCCTGGACTTCCAGGTCCTGGAAGTCGCCCAGGTTGTCCTGCAACCCCTTGAGCGCCTTCACCAGGCGCCGGTGCCGCTTCGCCGGATAGAGGCACTGGAAGAACTCCAGCAGGTAGCGCAGCTTCTTGCACGACTTGCGCAGCTCGTGCAGCGCTTCCGCGGGGGAGTCCCCGCCGATGGCGCGGCCCTCCCGGCGTACCCGCTTGTACATGTGCCAGATCCGCGCCGCCGCCAGTGCCTCGACCGGCTGGCGCGCCGCGGCGGGGGGACGTGCCGGCCCGGTTTCGAGCCAGGCCCGCCAGCCCGCGACCAGGTGGCGGAACCGCTGCGAGCGCAGCACCCGGGCGAGCCGCTGCTGCTCGAGCCGCTGGTGGGCCTCGAGAAAGTCCCGCAGCGGGGCGAGATGGGGGCGCTGCTCCGGCGGCAGGTTGTCGCGGTAGCGCTCGAATTTCAGCAGGTAGACATCGAGGTCGCGGGTGGGGCTGGTCACCTGGCCGAGCCATGCGAAGCCGTTGCGGAACCGTGTGAAGCGGCGTCGCGGCAGCACCCCGCCGAGCTGTCCCAGGGCGGTCCGGGTCCGGCGCACGGAGACCCTCAGGTCGTGCAGGAACTCTGGATCGGTATCGGCGCAGGTCCCCTCGACGTTGCGCTCCAGCATCCCCAGCAGGTGCAGCAGCAGCCTGCGCACGGCGGTGCCGGCTTGCAGGCCGGGCTCGAACGCCACCCGCAATCTGGGGCTGTAGTCGCAGGGAGTGCGGCCGAGCCGGGCCAGGAGCCGCTCCAGGGGGTGGTCCGTGCGCCATTCGAACAGGCCCGAAGCCTCGATCGCGGCGCGGGTGCGGCCCAGCGCGTCCCGATAGCCCTTCACCGGGTAGAGGCGCAGCCAGCCCCAGGGCCGGCCGCGGGGCCGGCCCTGGTCGTCCAGCAGGCGCCAGGTCTCGAGCGCGGCCCGCAGCACCACCTTGCCGTTGGCGTCGATGCGCTCGAAGGGAACGATCCGGCAGCGGCAGCCCGCCCGGGGCAGCAGCGCCCGCTCCTCGGTGACGGGCTCCAGGGCCTCGCGTACGGGACCGGGGGGCAGCGCCCGTGCGAAGCGCGGGGATTCGGATAGGGTCTGCCGGCG
>JAQVKR010000147.1 GCA_028694565.1 Gammaproteobacteria bacterium
AGCAGGTTGGGGAAGCGCCCCACCAGGGCGATGGCCGACTCGCCGCCGAAATCCACGTAGGCCTCGTCCACCACCACCACCGAGCCGCTGTTCGCCTCCAGCAGCCGCTCCACGGCCTCCAGCGGCAGCAGCCGCCCGGTGGGCGCGTTGGGGTTGGGGAAAATGATGCCGCCGTTGGGCACGCGGTAGTCATCCACCCGCAGGGTGAAGTCCTCCGCCAGCGGCAGCGTCCGGTAGTCGATGCCGTAAAGCCCGCAGTAGACCGGGTAGAAGCTGTAGCTGATGTCCGGGAACAGCACCGGGAGCTCGTGGTGCAGCAGCCCCTGGAACACGAACGCCAGCACCTCGTCGGAGCCGTTGCCCACGAAGACGTTTTCCGCCGCCACGCCGTGGAAGCCGGCGATGGCCCGCCTGAGATCGTCGGCGCCGGGGTCGGGATAGAGGCGCAGGGCGTCGCCCGCGGCCGCGCGGATGGCCTCCAGCGCCCGCGGCGAGGGCGGGTAGGGATTCTCGTTGGTGTTCAGCTTGACCAGGTTCTCGACCTTCGGCTGCTCGCCGGGGACGTAGGGGGTCAGGGAACGGACGACGGGGCTCCAGAAACGGTTCATGACTCGGCTCGGCAAGTGATGAAAAATTCCAATTTAACCACGAAGGCACGAAGGACACGAAGACAGAAAAGACTGAATGGACAGGATTCACAGGATTAACCGGATTTCAGTACGGAATCTTCGACATGAATGTGGCCGAACAAGATTGCCGGTCCGTCGGTAACCATTGAACACCGTTCATGCAGGGGCTTGGGATCTCGATCGGGAGTCCATGCCCTCATTGAAACGACCACTCCATCCTGTAAATCCTGTAAATCCTGTCTATTTTTCCTTTGCCTTTTTTCGTGTCCTTCGTGCCTTCGTGATGGATTTTCAACGTCCCGTCACGATCCCAGCAGGCCGAACCACAGCGGCAGCGTGGCCAGGCCCAGCAGGGTGCTGAGGGTCATGGCGGTGGCGAACAGGCCGGCGTTGAGGCGGTAGCGGTCGCAGAAGACCACTCCCAGCGCCATGGTGGGCATGGCCGCCTCGAGCACGGTGCCGGTGAGCAGTTCCCCGCGCAGGCCGAGGGCGTGGGCGATGCCCCAGACCAGCAGCGGCATGAGCAGCAGCTGGATGAGCAGAACCGGGAGCACCAGCGGAAAGCGGCGCCACTCGCCGAAGCCGGCCCGCAGGGCCATGCCCACGGCCAGCAGCATGATGGGAACCATGGCCGTGCCGAGCAGGCGCAGGAACCCGTCCACGGCCCCGGGCAGGGGGACGCCGGAGATGTTGAGCCCGATGGCGGCCAGCGCGGCCCACAGGGGCGGCACCCGCGCCAGGCGCCGGAGCACGCTCCCGCCCATCGCCTCCGGTCCGAAATGGGTGGCGACCAGCACGCCGACGGTGAACAGCAGCGGCGTGCAGGCGAACACATCGTACTGGATGGCGATGCCGCGGCCGGTCTCGCCCAGCACCCGCTCCAGCACCGGCAGGCCCAGGTAGGTGGCGTTGGGAAACCCCGCCGCCAGCACCAGCGCGCCGGTGGCGGGCCGGTCCACCCGCAGGACGCGGTAGACCAGCGCGCTCAGCCCCAGTCCGAACAGCACCCCGGCCATCGCGCTGGCGGAAATGCGCGCCGAGTCCAGCCCCAGCGGCGCGCGCCACAGCACGTCGAGCACCAGCGCGGGCAGGAACAGGTGATAGATGATGTCGGTGACCGGCCGCCTGCCGCCGTCGCCGTCGGGGCCCGGCCGCCACCAGACCCAGAGCAGGCCGAGACCGATGAGGGCGGAGAGGGGCAGCAGGGTGGCGATCATGGCTGGGGTCCGTGGATTCAGGCAAGGGATTATGAATTATGGAATAAGGGAGAAAGGATAGCGGATAAAGGATAAGGATCGGTTGACGACCGGCATCCATCAGAATAACCGGGGAGGTCTGGTCACACACCTTTGACCCTTGTCCTTCCCCCCTTATCCCTTGTCCACTCCCCGCCCGCGGCCACCCGCTATGCTTATCCCCAGGGAGAACGGATGGGGAGGAGCCGCCGGGCGCCATGGCCTACGAAGATCGCCTGGAACCGCTCAGCTTCGCGGTACGGCCGCGCGTGGTGCTGAAATACACCGGCCAACTGGGCCTGGCCCTGGCCGCGCTGACCCTCGTCCCGCTGGGGGTGGCGCTCGGCTACGAAGACTGGTCCATGGCCTGGCGGCTGGCGCTGGTGGTGGCGCTGCTGACCGTCGCCGGGGTGCCGCTGGGGCGGCTGCGCAGCCCCCGCGCCATCCAGACCAACGAGGCGCTGGTGGTGACGGCGCTGGTGTTCCTCCTCGCCCCCCTGGCCATGAGCTGGCCCATGGCGGCGACCGGCATCCCCTACCTGGACGCGCTGTTCGAGGCGGTCTCGGGGGTCACCACCACCGGGCTCACCACGCTGGCCTCGGTGGCCGAGCGCCCACCGGCGTTCCTGTTCACCCGCGCCTGGATGCAGTGGTACGGCGGGCTGGGCTTCGTGGTCCTGTCGCTGGCGCTGCTCATAGGCCCGGGCGTGGCGGCCCGGCGGCTGGCGAACATCTCCGGCGAGGGCGAGGATCTCATCGGCAACACCCGCGGCCACGCGCGGCGGGTGCTGGCCGTCTACCTGGCCTTCACCGCGGCCGGGATCGCCCTGCTCTGGGCGCTGGGGCTCACGCCGTTCGCGGCGGTGGTGCATACCCTGGCGGCGGTTTCCACCGGCGGCTACTCCAGCTTCGACGGCAGCCTCGCCGGCCTGGGATCGCCCGTGCAGTGGGCAATCACCCTGCTGTCCCTGGCCGGCGCCGTGGCCCTGTCCACCTGGTACCGGGCCGCACGGGGGGGGCCGACGGCGCTCGCGGACGACCTCCAGCTCCGCGCCCTGCTGCTCGCCGGGCTGATCGTGACCGTGCTGCTGGCGCTGTTCATGCTGCGCTCGGGCCAGCCCTGGAGCGAAGTGGTGCGGCACGCGCCGCTCCTCGCGCTCTCGGCCCAGACCACCACCGGCTTCGCGAGCCTCGACGTGGGCGCGCTGGATCCGGCCGCCAGGATCACCCTCGCCGGCTCGATGCTGGTAGGCGGCGGAGTGGGCTCCACCGCCGGCGGGTTCAAGATCCTGCGGCTGCTGATCCTGCTGCGGCTGCTGCAGATCCTGCTCCACCGCACCCGGCTGGTGGAGCACGCGGTGGTGGAGTACCGGCTGGGAGAGACCCGGATCGAGCCCGAGGAGGGACTGCGGGCGCTGCTCGTCGTGGTGCTCTATATCGGCGTGGCCGCCCTCTCCTGGGTGCCCTTCGCGGCGGCGGGACACGATCCCCTTGACGCCCTGTTCGAGGTGGCTTCGGCCACCGGCACGGTGGGACTCTCCACCGGCATCACCGCCCCGGATCTGGATCCCTGGCTCAAGGGCGTGCTGTGCCTGGACATGCTGCTGGGCCGGCTGGAGGTCCTGGCGCTGCTGGTGGTGCTCTACCCGCGGACCTGGTTCGGGCGCCGCAACGACTGAGCGACGCGCCGACTACACTTTCAGACAGCGGCGGACAGGGGGGCATCCCATGCGGGTGGTATTCATCGGCGCCAGCTCGCTGGCGGTCAAGACGGCGCAGCTGCTCATCCGGCGCGGCCACGAGGTGGTCATCGTGGAGCGGGACAAGGAGGCCATCGACGATCTCTCCGGCCAGCTCGACTGCGCCTTCGTTCACGGCGACGGCAGCAAGCCGGCCATCCTGCGGGAGGTGGGCCCCTCCCAGACCGACATCCTCTACTGCCTCACCGGCCACGACCAGTCCAACATCATCGCCAGCCTGGTGGGACGCTCACTCGGTTTCGAGCGGGTGGTGACCAAGATCGAGGATGAGGCCTACGAGCACATCTGCATCGAGCTGGGCCTGGAGGACACCATCATTCCGGCGCGCACCATCGGCCGCTACCTGGCCGACATGGCCGAGGGCCAGGACATCCTCGAACTCTCGGCGATGATCAGGTACGACGCCCGGGTGGTCTCGGTCGTCGTGCACGAGAAGGACGCGGTAACCGTCGCCGAGCTGAACCTGCCCGCCGATGCCCGCGCCGTCTGCCTCTACCGGGAGGAGAGGCTGATCCTGCCCGACGGCAACACGAAGCTCGCCAAGGATGACGAGCTGATCCTCCTCACCCGCCGGACGGAGGTAGGCAACCTGATGGAACGCTTCCGCACGCCGCCGCCGGAGAACGGTGAAGAGGGCGCCCCGCCGGCCGGCGCATGATGAATGCCGCCGCGCCCGGGAGCGGGCCCGGGCGAGCGGCGCGGACGTCCCCCGCCCCCGGGTTCAGTGAGCACCCCGGCCCGCCCTCTGTCCCGCGGGATTTATCGCTATACTGGCGCGAACCCCGTTTCCCGGAGCCGCCATGGAAGCCATCGACACCCTCATCCACGCCCGCTGGGTCATCCCGGTTGAACCCGCGGGCACCGTACTGGAGGATTTCGCCCTCGCCGTGCGCGATGGCCGCATCGTCGACCTGCTGCCCGCCGCCGCCGCCCGCGCCCGCTACCAGTCGGCCACGGTGGTGGAGCTGCCCGAACACGCCCTCATCCCCGGGCTGGTGAACGCCCACACCCACGCGGCCATGAGCCTGTTCCGCGGCCTGGCCGACGATCTGCCCCTGATGGAGTGGCTCGGCAAGCATATCTGGCCGGCGGAATCGCACTGGGTCCGTCCGGAGTTCGTCCGCGACGGAACCCTGCTGGCGGTGGCGGAGATGCTGCGCGGCGGCACCACCTGCTTCAACGACATGTACTTCTTTCCCGACGAAGCCGCCTTCGCCGCCACCCAGGCCCACATCCGGGCCGTGGTCGGGCTCATCCTCATCGACTTTCCCACCGCCTGGGCCGCGAATGCGGAGGACTACCTGCATAAGGGACTGGAGGTGCACGACCAGCTGCGCCACAACCCCCTGCTGCACACCGCCTTCGCCCCCCACGCCCCCTATACCGTCTCCGACGCGCCGCTGGAACGGGTCAGCGTGCTGGCCGAGGAGCTGGACATACCGGTGCATATGCACGTGCACGAAACCGCCCACGAAGTGCAGCAGTCGCTGGCGGAGCGGGGCGAACGGCCACTGGCGCGTCTGCACCGGCTGGGCCTGGTCTCGCCGCGGCTGCTGGCGGTGCACATGACCCAGGTGGAGGAGGAGGACCTGCGGCTGCTGGGTGAGGCCGGCGCCAGCGTGGCCCACTGCCCGGAGTCGAACCTCAAGCTCGCCAGCGGCTTCTGCCCCGTGCAGCGGCTGGCGGACGCCGGCGTCAACGTGGCCCTGGGAACCGACGGGGCGGCCTCCAACAACGATCTGGACCTGCTCGGCGAGATGCGCACCGCGGCGCTGCTGGCCAAGGGCGTGGCGGGCGACGCCACCGCCGTGTCCGCCGCCGACGCCCTGCGCATGGCCACCCTCAACGGCGCCCGCGCCCTGGGGCTGGAGGAGGAGATCGGCTCCCTGGTGCCGGGCAAGGCCGCCGACGTGGTGGCGGTGCGGCTCTCGGACCTGGAGACCGAGCCGGTCTACCATCCGCTGTCCCAGTTGGTCTACGCCAATGTCCGTGATCGGGTCAGCGACGTCTGGGTGGCCGGCCGCCATGTGCTCAAAGAGGGTGTGCTCACCACCCTGGATGCGCAGGCGCTGGTGGCCAAGGCGCGGGAGTGGGGCCGCCGCATCGGCGCCGCCAACAGCGGGCGGTGACGTGATCAGTTTTCAGTCAGAGCATATCGACGCACTCACGCACTCACGCATCACCCATCACGCATTCACGACTCATCACCATCCACATCGCAGCGCTGGAGATCAGGCTCGGCGCCGGCGCTGAAGCCCTGGTAGAGCCGCCACAGGCGCCGGTCCACCGCGCCTGCCTTCACGCTGCCGTCCCGGGCCAGAAAGCGGGTGGCGCCTCCGGGGCCGGCATTGTAGGCGGCGTAGGTGGCCCGCGGCAGGTGGGCCGCATCCCCGCTGCGCTGCGCCACCTTCAGGCCCGGGTCCCGGAGATACCGCAGCAGGATCTGGGCCCCGGCGCGGGCATTGTAGGCCACCTCCCAGCGCAACCGTTCCACATCGTAGAGGCCGCGCCAGACCCGGGTGTTGACCTGCATCAGCCCGACGCTGCCCACCGGCGAGGCGATGAAGGTCACCTTGCCGCCCTCGCGTACGTACTGGCGCCAGCAGCTCTCGATGAGCGCCGTGGCCGGCAGCAGCGCCCGATAGACCGCCGCCGCACCCGGGGCCAGGGCGGCATCCTGCAGCTCCCGTTCGCCCACCAGCCGCAGCAGACCCGCCATCTCCGCCCGATAGACCGGAAGCTCGTCGATTCCCGGCACGCGCCGTTCCAGGTGGCGGCCGAGCAGGGTCACCGGATCGGGCGCGGGCGCCGCGGCACGCGCCGGCCGCACCAGCCAGTCCATCAACCCGCCGCTCCGATCCGGCTCCTGCTCCGGCAGGGGCGGCGGTAACGGTGGTTCGTCGGGAAAACCGAACAACCGGCGCAGCTCGAAGTCCACGTCATAGCCATACTCGAGCGGGTCGCCCGGGTAGCCCGGCCGCAACCCCAGCGCGAGCCGGCGCAGCCCCTCGGCCGAGATCCACACCCCCAGTTCCGGGGCCGCCGCATCCAGGGCCAGGAGCACGTCGCCGGCGTTGAGGAAGCTCACGTAGCGCAGCAGTGCGCCACCCCCCAGCCCGCGCTGATCCGCCTCCAGCAGGATCCCGCGCAACCGCTCCCAGTCCTCGCGCAGCAGCGCCCGGATCGGATCGCCCCCCGTCTCCGGCGCGCTGCCGTCCAGAATCGCCAGCAGCCGGTAACGGCTCTGCAGCAG
>JAQVKR010000148.1 GCA_028694565.1 Gammaproteobacteria bacterium
GCCCCAGCCCGCGGCGGTGGCGCGCACGCACCCGGCCGCGGCGGGATCGGTTGCCAGCCCCCGCACCACCTCCACCAGCCGCATCACCGGCACCGGGTTGAAGAAGTGCATCCCCACCACCCGCTCCGGGTGGTCGAGCCCGGCGGCCAGCGCGGTGATGGAGAGCGAGGAGGTGTTGCTGGCGAGAATCGTCTCCGCCGCGCAGATACCCTCCAGCTCCCGCAGCAGCCCGCGCTTGACCTCCAGGTCCTCGACGATGGCCTCCACCACCAGCGCGCAGGGCGCCAGCAGCTCCAGGCGGCCCACGGCGGTGATGCGCCCGAGCAGGGCGTCGCGGGCATCGGCCGTCATCCTCCCCCGCGCCACCCGGCGATCCAGGCCCTGGCGCAGGCGGCCGATGCCCTCCTCCGCGGCCCCTTCGCGGACGTCGTAGAGCCGCACCGGGTGGCCGGCCGCGGCCGCCACCTGGGCGATGCCGGCGCCCATGGCGCCGGCCCCCGCCACCCCGATGACCGCCTCCGGCGGCAGTGCTCCGGTCGGGATCGCCATCTCAGCGCCCCGCGAAGCGCGGCGGGCGCTTCTCCAGGAAGGCGGCGACCCCCTCGCGGTAGTCGGCCGTGCGGCCCGCCTCCCGCTGCAGGTCCCGCTCGAGATCGAGCTGGGCGTCCAGGTCGTTGGACCAGGACGCCTGCAGGGCCCGCTTGACGAGGGCCAGGCCCCGGGTGGGCTGCTGCGCCAGGTGGCCGCACAGCGCCTCCGTCTCGCTCTCCAGCGCCGCGTCGTCCACGCAGCGCCAGATGAGCCCCCAGGACTCGGCCTGCTCGGCGCTCAGCTTGTCACCCAGCAGCGCCAGGCCCGCCGCCCGCGCCGCCCCCACCCGCCGCGGCAGGAACCAGGTGCCGCCCGAGTCGGGGATCAGGCCGATCCGGCAGAAAGCCTGGATGAAGCTCGCCGAGCGTGCCGCCAGCACCAGGTCGCAGGCCAGCGCCAGGTTGGCGCCGGCGCCCGCCGCCACCCCGTTCACCGCGCACACCACCGGCAGCTCCAGGTCGCGCAGGCCGCGGATGAGGGGGTTGTAGTTGCGCTCGATGGACGCGCCCAGGTCCGGCGCCTCCGACCCGGGCGCCACGGCCCGGTCGGAGAGGTCCTGGCCGGCGCAGAAGCCGCGCCCGGCGCCGGTGATGAGCAGCACCCGCGCCGAGTCGTCCCCGCGCACCGCCGCCAGGGCCTCGCGCAGCTCCTCGTGCATCCGGGTGTTGAAGCTGTTGAGCCGCTCCGGGCGGTTGAGGGTGATGCGCGCCACCCCCCCGGCAACGGCGTAGTCGATGGTTTCGTAGTCCATGGCGTGTCCGGCTTCCCGTTCGCTTGTGCTTGATGGTGTATGCGGGCCGGCGCGGATTCAGCGGCCGCTGAACGCGGGCGCGCGCTTCTCCAGGAAGGCCGCGATGCCCTCGCGCCGGTCGTCGCTGGCCGCCAGCAGGCAGAACGCCCGCCGCTCCAGATCGAGCCCGGCGGAGAGCGGCGTCTCCCAGGCCGCCAGCACCGCCTCCTTGGCCAGCCGCAGCGCCAGCGGCGACTTCTCCGCCACCTTCCGCGCCAGCGCCCGGGCCCGCTCCGGCACCTCGGCGTCGGCCACCACCTCGCTCACCAGCCCCGCCGCCAGTGCCTCCGCGGCGTCCAGCATCCCGCCGCCCAGCACCAGCTTCATCGCCAGCGCCTTGCCCACCGCCCGGGTCAGGCGCTGGGTGCCGCCGGCGCCCGGGATGACGCCGAGGTTGATCTCCGGCTGGCCCAGCCGCGCCCCCGCCCCGGCCACCACGATGTCGGCGTGCATCATCAGCTCGCAGCCGCCGCCCAGCGCGTAGCCGCGCACCGCCGCCACCAGCGGCTTGGGGAACTCGCGGATCGCCTTCCAGTGACGGGGACGCTCGTCGAGCAGCGCGCCGATGGCATCCAGGGCCGCCATCTCCCGCACGTCGGCCCCCGCGGCGAAGGCCCGCTCGTCGCCCCCGATCAGCACCACCCGGACGGCGGCGTCGGCCGCCGCCGCTTCCAGCACGGCCGCCAGCTCCGCCAGCGTCCGGGTGCGCAGGGCGTTGCGCACCCCGGGCCGCGCCAGCGCCACCTCCAGCACCCCCGCCTCGGGAGGGCTGACACGGATGTCCTCGAAGCGGCTTTCGCCTTCATCGCTCATGACAGGCACTGTTTCCATGCGGGCTGACCGGGGTGGCATGACCCCCGGAGGATATGACACACAATTTCATGATTCAAATACTTTACTGTAAGTCTTTTCGGAAATAGGGTTATTGGGCCGGCCCGGCGTCGCCGGGCGCCGTCAGCCCCAGCCGCCCCAGGCGGTCACCGATCTCCCCCTCCCAGGCGGCCAGCAGCTCGGCGTTGCTGTGGCGGCGCAGGCCGTAGCCGCGATAGAGATCGAAGCGGTCGGAATCGGTGCGCCCGAAGGTGTCGGCCACCCGCGGGTACCAGTAGTCCACCCGGGCCTGGACGCCGCTCACCGGGGCCCCCCGCTCCAGCACCTCGCGCAGCCCGTTCTCGCCCAGCCGGGCATGGCGGGACTCCTGCGGAACGATGGCGGCCATGGCCTCCGCGAGCGGCCCGTAGCTGCACTCCCGCAGCTCCCGCAGCTGGGCGGCGGAGGCGGTGCCCATAAGCAGGTTCATGACCACCGCGTCACTCCACCCCTCCAGCGGATAGTGGAACACGTTCAATCGCTTGTCACCGCCGACGCGGCGCGCCCCCAGGTCCGCCTCGCGGTCCAGGCGGGCATCCCAGGCGTGGGAGCGGACATACAGCCGCGGATTGACCCCGAAGGGGGCCAGCAGCGCCAGCACCCGCTCGGCGTGGCCGAACTTCTCGCTGACGATGCGCGCCGCCACCATCCGCTCCTTGAGCCCCGGCCCCCGGTTGATCTGCCCCACGAAGCCGCTCGCCCAGGCCAGCTCGGAGTCCACGAACACCACCATGAGCCGCATCAGCTCGCCCCGGTACCCCGGCGGCAGCGTCTCTTCGGCGCCCACCTTGCCACCCGCGCCCACGCGGGCGATCAATGCCTTGTCGTCCATCTGACACTCCCGTGAACGGTTGCCCGCTGTTTCGGATGCCGCCCCAATCCTTCCCAAAGGGATACAGATTGATTTGCGCCTTCCACCTTCCAGTATCAGGAAAGTTGTTGTATCTTTACTAACACAAAATTCGGCGGATGACCAGGAGTCCGGTATCACAAAGCGGCCGCCCATGACCCGCCCCGGAGTCCGTGAAGCGGCCGCGACGGCCCATGCCCGCCAGGTTTCAACACGAGAATCGGTCCGACAGGCTATGACGACTATCGCGATACTGGTAGGCACCGAGTCCGGCAACGCCCAGATGGTGGCCGAGTGCCTCGAGGACGAGCTGGGCCGCCAGGGCCACACGGTGGAGGTGATATCCGACCCCGATCCGGACAGCGCGGCGCTGGAGTCCCGGGCGATCGTGCTCATCTGCACCTCCACCCACGGCTCGGGCGAGCTGCCGGACAACATCATCCCCCTCTACGAGGGACTGCGGGAGAACCGGCCGGATCTCTCCCACCTCCGCTACGGCGTCATCGCCCTCGGCGACCAGACCTACACCGACACCTTCTGCAACGCCGGCAAGCTGATGGACCGGCTGTTCGGCGAGCTCGGCGCCGGCAAGGTGGGCGAGCGGCTCGAGATCGACGCCTGCACCCAGCCCCTGCCCGACGAGGAGGCGCTGGCCTGGGCCGCGGAGTGGCTCGAACAGTTATAGGACATCACGGCACGCAAACCACGGCGGCGGGCGCGGACAGACGGTCCCATGGCGCCGCAGGCCCGTCCCCCGTCCGCGCGCCGACGGCCGCCGTGCCCGCCACGGCCAGACACCGAACCCGCAACCGGAGGAGTACATGAGCACCGATTTCTTCGCCCGTCACCGCGAGACCCTCGAGCAGGCGCTGCGCGCCATCCGCACCCGGGAGTACTGGAGCGCGTACCCCGAGGCGCCGAGCGGCCGCGTCTACGGCGAGACCGCCGGCGCCGACGGCCAGGCGGCCTTCGAGGCGCGGCTGAACCGCCCCTTCCCCATCGACCAACCCGGCACCGTGGGCCGGGCGGGCGCCGAGACCTCCCCCTACGGCATGGCGCTCGGCATCACCTACCCGAAGGTGGACCCGGCGGTGCTGCTGCCGGCCATGCGGGCGGCCATGCCCGCCTGGCGCGACGCCGGGCCGGATACTCGCGCCGGGGTGTGCCTGGAGATCCTCCACCGGCTCAACCGGCGCAGCTTCGAGCTCGCCCACGCGGTGATGCACACCACCGGCCAGGGCTTCGTGATGGCCTTCCAGGCCGGCGGCCCCCACGCCCAGGATCGCGGCCTGGAGGCGCTGGCCTACGCCTACGAGGAGATGAAGCGGGTGCCGGAGAAGGCGCTGTGGACCAAGCCCCAGGGCAAGGCCGAACCCGTCACCATGGAGAAGACCTACCACCTGGTGCCCCGCGGCATCGGCCTGGTGATCGGCTGCTCCACCTTCCCCACCTGGAACAGCTACCCCGGCCTGTTCGCCAGCCTGGCGACCGGCAACGCGGTCGTCATGAAGCCCCACTCGGGCGCCATCCTGCCCGCGGCCATCACCGTGGAGGTGGCCCGCGAGGTGCTCGCCGAGGCCGGCTTCGATCCCGACCTGGTCGCCCTGGCCGCGGAGACCGTCGGCGAGCGGCGCGCGGCGGCGGAGCTGGCCCTGCGCCCGGAGGTGAAAATCATCGACTTCACCGGCTCCAGCCGGTTCGGCGACTGGCTGGAGGAGAACGCCAGGCAGGCGGATGTCTACACCGAGAAGGCGGGGGTGAACTGCATCGTCATCGACAGCGTCGCGGACATGCAGGCGGTCTCCCGCAACCTCGCCTTCACCCTCTCCCTCTACTCGGGCCAGATGTGCACCACCGCCCAGAACCTCTTCATCCCCCGCGACGGCATCCCCGCCGGGGAGGGGCGGCTGAGCTTCGACGAGGTGGCCGCCGCCATCGCCGGGGGGGTGCGGAAATTCCTCTCCGATCCCGAGCGGGCGGCGGAGGTGCTGGGCGCCATCCAGTGCGAGGCCACCGCCGAGCGGACGGACCGGGCCGCGGAGCTGGGCGAGATGGTGCTGGCGCCCGAGGCGCGCGAGCATCCCCGCTTCCCCGCGGCGCGCATGCGCTCGCCGGCCATCCTCAAGATGGACGCCCGCGAGGCGCCCATCTACGGCCGGGAGCTGTTCGGCCCCATCGCCTTCCTGGTGGCCACCGACTCCACCGCCGAGAGCATCGAGCGGGTGCGCGCGACGGTGCGCGAGCACGGCGCCATCACCCTGGCGGTCTACAGCACCGACGAGGCCGTGCTCGCCGCCGCCGAGGCGCTGGCCATGGACGTGGGCGTGGCCCTGTCGGTGAACCTCACCGACGGCATCTTCGTCAACCAGTCCGCCGCCTTCAGCGACTACCACGCCACCGGCGCCAACCCCGCCGCCAACGCCTGCCTCACCGACAGCGCCTTCGTCGCGAAGCGCTTCCGCGTGGTGCAGTCCCGGCGGCATGTCTGAAGACGGCGATGGAATGGACAGGATTTACAGGATGGACAGGATTGGGACGAAAAGACTGTTTATCCGCAGATTACGCAGATTTTTGTTTCCCGGGTCGGCGTCCTGCACGGCGGGTACTTGCGAATGCGATCGCGCCGGCTTCGGCCAGCCTCCATGTAACCACACTATCTGCGTAATCGGCGTAATCTGCGGATAATATAAATCCTGTTCATCCTGTAAATCCTGTCCATTCCGTCTTTGAAAGGAGCTATCCGAATGCCCAAGGTCTACGCCATTGACGGCATCGTGCCGGTAGTCCACCCGGAGGCCTTCGTGCATCCGAGCGCGGTGCTGATCGGGGACGTGATCGTGGGGCCCGGATGCTACATCGGGCCGTGCGCGTCGCTGCGCGGGGACTTCGGGCGCATCATCCTGGAGGCGGGGGCGAACCTGCAGGACACCTGCGTCATGCACGGCTTCCCCGGCACCGACACGGTGGTGGAGCCCGACGGCCACATCGGCCACGGCGCGGTGCTGCACGGCTGCCGGGTGGGCGCCAACGCCATGGTGGGCATGAACGCGGTGATCATGGACAACGTGATCATCGGCGAATCGAGCATCGTCGCCGCCATGGCCTTCGTGAAGGCCAATCTCGAAATCCCGCCCCGCAGCCTGGTGGCCGGCGTGCCGGGGCGCATCCTGCGCGAGCTGACCGACGAGGAGATCGCCTGGAAGCGCGAGGGCACCGCCTGCTACCAGCGCCTCTCCGTGCGCAGCCTCGGGACCCTGCGCGAGACCGAGGCCCTGAGCGAGCCCGAGCCCGACCGCCCCCGCATCACCGCCGAGGACGTCGAACCCCTCTACCGGCTGCGGGAGCAGCAGGGGAAGGATCAATAGACAGGATTTACAGGATGAACAGGATTGGGACGAAAAGACTGTTTATCCGCAGATTACGCAGATTTTTTGCTTGCCGGGCCGGCGTTCTGCCCGCCGGGTGCTGGCGAATGCAATCGCGCCGGCTTCGGCCAGCCTCCATGTAACCACACTATCTGCGTAATCGGCGTAATCTGCGGACAATATAAATCCTGTCCATCCTGTAAATCCTGTCTATTCAACAACAAAGGACAGAGAACCATGAGCTACGAGCATATCCGGGTGGAGACCCGCGGGGCGGTGGGGCTGGTGACCCTGGATCGGCCGGAGGCGATGAACGCGCTCAGCGACGGGCTGCTGCGGGAGGTGAGCGCGGCCGTGCGGACGTTCGCGGCCGACGACGCGGTGGGGGCGGTGGTGCTCACCGGCGGCGATGAGGCGTTCGCC
>JAQVKR010000149.1 GCA_028694565.1 Gammaproteobacteria bacterium
CATCAAGGCCGGAAGGCGCTCCGCCCTTCATCAACAGGCCGGATATACGGCAGCATTCCTGTCCCTGTCAGGCACGACACAGAACCTTGCAATACGGGAGGAGACCATATACGTCTTGGCGTTGAAAAACGGCGTCAGAGCCGGACTTCGATGCCGCGCTCGGCCATGCGGCGCTTGGCCTCTTCGATGGTGTGCTCGGCGAAGTGGAAGATGCTGGCGGCGAGCACGGCGTCGGCCTTACCCTCCAGTACGCCCTCGGCCAGGTGATCCAGGTCGCCCACGCCGCCGGAGGCGATGACCGGCACGCTCACCGCCTCGCAGACCGCCCGGGTGAGGGCCAGATCGAACCCGCTGCGGGTGCCGTCGCGGTCCATGCTGGTGAGCAGGATTTCGCCGGCGCCGAGCGCCACCATGCGCCGCGCCCACTCCACGGCGTCGATGCCGGTGGGCTTGCGCCCGCCGTGGGTGAAGATCTCCCAGCGCGGCGGTTCGCCCTCGCCGCTGACCCGCTTGGCGTCGATGGCCACCACGATGCACTGGGAGCCGAAGCGCGCGGCGGCCTCGCCCACGAACTCGGGGTTGAAGACCGCGGCGGTGTTGATGGCCACCTTGTCGGCGCCGGCGTTGAGCATGCGCCGGATGTCGGCCACGGTGCGGATGCCGCCGCCCACCGTGAGGGGGATGAAGACCTGGCTGGCCACCTGCTCCACCACGTGCACCATGGTCTCGCGGTCATCGGAGCTGGCGGTGATGTCGAGGAAGGTGAGCTCGTCGGCCCCTTCCGTGTCGTAGCGGCGGGCGATCTCCACCGGGTCGCCGGCGTCGCGGATGTCGACGAATTTCACGCCCTTGACGACCCGGCCGTTGTCCACGTCCAGGCACGGGATGATGCGCTTGGCGAGTCCCATGGCGTCAGGCCGCCGGGGGCGCGGCGGGGCCGAACTCGTCGGCCAGGCGCTGGGCCGCGCCGAGGTCGAGGGTGCCCTCGTAGAGGGCCCGGCCGGTGATGGCGCCGATGATGCCGGGTTCGCCGGCCTCGCACAGGGCGCGGATGTCGTCCAGGCTGCTGATGCCGCCGGAGGCGATGACGGGGATGTTGACCGACTGCGCCAGCTTGACGGTCGCCTCCACGTTGACGCCGCTCAGCATGCCGTCGCGGCCGATGTCGGTGTAGACGATGGCCTCCACCCCGTCCTTCTCGAAGCGCTGGGCCAGGTCGATGACGTCATGGCGCGAGAGCTTCGACCAGCCGTCGATGGCCACCTTCCCCTCCTTGGCGTCGAGGCCGACGATGATATGGCCCGGGAACTCGAGGCAGATGTCGGAGATGAAGTGGGGGGCGTTGATGGCCTTGGTGCCGATGATGGCATAGCTCACGCCGGCGTCCAGGTAGGCCTGGATGGTGTCCTCGTCGCGGATGCCGCCACCCACCTGGATGGGCAGATCGGGAAAGGCCTCGGCGATGCGGTGGATGATCTCGGCGTTGACCGGGCGCCCGGCGAAGGCGCCGTCGAGGTCGACGATGTGCAGGCGCCGGGCGCCGGCCTCCACCCAGCGGCCGGCGACGGCGACGGGATCCTCGGAGAATATGGTCTCGTCCTCCATGCGCCCCTGGCGCAGGCGCACGCATTTGCCTTCCTTCAGGTCGATGGCGGGAATTACCAGCATGGAACGTCCATCCTCGATCGGGTCTCTGGTTGTCTGTCCGGCCTGTCGTCCGTCGCTCCGGCGGCCGGTTGCCGGCGCCGCTCAGTCCGTCCCGTCCCAGGCCAGGAAGTTCGCCAGCAGCTGCAGTCCCGCCTGCTGGCTCTTCTCCGGGTGGAACTGGACGGCGAAGAGGTTGTCACGTGCCACCGCCGCGGTGAAGCGCAGCCCGTAGTCGGTGCTGGCCGCGCTGAGCGCCGCGTCGGCGGGATCCACGTAGTAGCTGTGCACGAAGTAGAAGCGCGTGTCCTGGGCGATACCGCTCCACAGCGGGTGCGGCCGGGTCTGCCGCACCTGGTTCCAGCCCATGTGGGGGATCTTCAGCCGCTCCCCGCTGCGGGGGTCGGAGAGCCGCTCCCCGAAGTACCGGACCGCGCCGGGCAGGACGCCGAGGCAGGGCGTGCCGCCGTTCTCCTCGCTGTGCTCCAGCAGCACCTGCATGCCCATGCAGATGCCGAGGAAGGGCTTGAGTCTGGCCGCCTGCCTGATCACGTCCTCCAGGCCGCGGGCGCGGATCTCGTGCATGCAGTCGCGCGCGGCGCCCACCCCCGGGAAGACCACGCGATCGGCGGCGAGAATTCTGATTGCCGAATCCGTGACCACCACGCGGGTCCCCGCCGGGGCCATGTGCTCCAGGGCCTTCGATACCGAGCGCAGGTTGCCCATGCCGTAATCGATTACCGCGACGCTGCTCATGCCGTACTGTACCGTGGCTGTGATCGGAGGAAAGGGGTCAGAGAACGCCCTTGGTGGAGGGGATGCCCTGGGCCCGGGGGTCGGGCTCCGCGGCCATGCGCAGCGCCCGGCCGAGGGCCTTGAACAGGGTTTCCGCCACATGGTGGGCGTTGCGGCCGCGCAGGGCATCCAGGTGCAGGGTGATGCGGGCGTGGTTGACCAGCCCCTGGAAGAACTCCCGGAACAGATCCACGTCGAAATCGCCGATGCGCGCGCGCGGGTACTCCACGTGGTACTCCAGGCCGGGACGGCCGGAGAAGTCCACCACCACCCGTGAGAGCGCCTCGTCCAGCGGCACATAGGCGTGTCCGTAACGGCGGATGCCGCGCTTCTCGCCCAGGGCCTGGGCCAGTGCCTGGCCGAGGGTGATGCCGATATCCTCCACCGTGTGGTGGGCATCGATGTGCAGGTCGCCGCGGGCCTCGATTTCGATATCGATGAGCCCGTGCCGCGCCACCTGCTCGAGCATGTGGTCAAGGAACGGGATGCCGGTGTCGATGCGGGCGGTGCCCGCGCCGTCCAGGTCGATGCTGACGGTGACCTGGGTTTCCAGGGTCTCGCGGTTGATGCGGGCGTTGCGCTGGGTCATGGTGCCGGGTACGCATTCGGATTGCACAAGCCTCATAGGATACCCTCAAGGCCGGCAGTCGTGAACCGCATTCGGACCACCGATGGCGGGGCCCGGCGCGGCTGGGCGAAGACTATGATTGATCCACATCAATAATCGGCACCATAATAAGCTAATACGGTGATGGTATTAAGCACGGCTCAGGACCTCGAGGTATCGATGGCCGGCAATGTGAAACTCAGTGTGGCGGGTCCCGGTGGCGGCGGGGTGGCTGACAAGCGTATCGCCTGTCGGGACTGCACCCTGTTTCAGCTCTGCCTTCCGCTGGGTATCGGCGAGGACGAGCTGGCCCTGCTGGACGAGGTGATCACCGCCCGGCGTTCCCTCAAGCGGGGTGAAACGCTGTTCCGCGGCGGAGCGCCGTTCCATGCCATCTACGCGGTACGATCGGGATCGCTGAAGACCTATACCATCATGCAGGACGGCCGCGAGCAGGTGACCGGCTTCTACCTGCCGGGCGAGCTGGTGGCGCTGGACGCCATCAGCCTCGGCCGCCACCCGAGCTCGGCCAAGGCCCTGGAGAGCTCGAGCATCTGCGAATTCTCCTTTCAGGATTTCGAGCGCATGGGGGTCCGGGTGCCGGGCCTGCAGCGGCAGATGCTGCGGGTCATGAGCCGGGAGCTGCTCAACGACGAGCTGCTGCTGCTGCTGCTCGGCAAGAAAAGCGCCGAGGAGCGCCTGGCGGCATTCCTGCTTTCGTTGGCGATCCGCTTCCGCCAGCGCGGCTTTTCCGCCACCGACTACAACCTGAGCATGTCCCGCAGCGACATCGGGAACTATCTCGGGCTGGCGGTGGAGACGGTCAGCCGCCTGTTCACCCGCTTCCAGCAGGATGGCCTGCTGCGCGTGGAGCGGCGCCGAATCCGCATCCACGATATCGACCGCCTGTCCCTGCTGGCCGGGGACACGGCCCTTTCCGGCAGTCAGCGCATCGATAGTGCGGAGGTGCCGCAGGGCGAGCGCTGAGTGCCTGGTTTCAACCCGCAACCCGGATCCCGTCATGCCAGAACAGTGTTCACCAACCCCTGCAGGGAAGCACGGGACCAAGACTGAGGTCGCCTGCGAAGAGTGCGGGCTGTTCGGTTTCCTGCGTCTGCTCACCGTCATCGATCCCCAGGGCGAGCGCTCGGAGCCCCTGGCGGGGGTTCTCTCCCGGCGGACGCGCATCCCCAAGGGCGAGACCCTCTATCGCCACGGCCAGCAGCTGCAGGCCGTCTACGCGGTCAAGTCCGGCGCCTTCAAGAGCTACACGCTGCTGGACACCGGCGAGGAGCAGGTCACGTCGTTCCACTTTCCCGGCGAGCTGATCGGCCTCGATGCCCTGAAGGGCAACCGCCATCAGTACACCGTCAAGGCGCTGGAGGACAGCAGCGTCTGCCAGTTGCAGTTTCGTGAGCTCGAGCGCTCCGGCGTGCGCCTGGCGGAGTTCCGCGAGCAGATGATCAAGGCCATGAGCGAGAAGATCGGAGAGCAGTCCCGGCTGCTGCTGGTCTCCTCCCGCCCCTCGGCCGAGGAGCGCCTGGCCGCCTTCGTGCTCAACGTCTCCCGCCGCCTCGAAGTGCGCGGCTTCCCCTCCGAGGCATTCCGGCTCGCCATGTCGCGCCAGGACATCGCCAGCTACCTCGGCCTGGCGGTGGAAACGGTGAGTCGGATGTTCAAGCGCTTCCAGGCCGATGGCCTGCTCTCGGTCAGCGGCAAGCAGTTGCGGATTCTCAACCGGTCCGCCCTCCAGTTGCTGGCGAAGGTTCGCGACTGAATCGGAAAGAAGTAGAAAAAACAACAAGATGTACCTGTTCAGCGGAGGCGCCCTTGGGGCGCCTCCGGTCCTTTCTTCCCGCCCCCGGACATAACTTGCGAGCGATCAGTCGAAACATTGACAAAGATCAATGTTCACGTATCGTTGTCCGCTAATATGGCATCCAGTGCCAACTTCCGTGCACGAAATGGACGGTTGCCGACCGTTCCCGACGGGCCGAGTGGAAACAATTCGCGCCTGTGCTAAATCATTAAAGAATGTGGGTGAAGGGGCGGGGGTGTGTGCGCCCTGGAATTTGGATACCCACGCGGCCGGAGTCGGGGAGGGCTGGTCAGGCCGCAGCAGGAGCCCGTAGGAAATCTGCGCAATTTGCACACACTCTAAGAAACGAGGAGAACAACCGTGGTGGAAGCGACAGTGGAGCAAAAGTACAACTTTGACGTTGTACGATGGTTCACCGTCATGGCGGTGGTGTATCTGGTGGTGGGCGCCCTGGTGGGCGTGTATATCGCCTCGGAACTGGCCTGGCCGGTGCTCAACCTGGACAACCCCTGGTTGAGCTTCGGGCGCCTGCGTCCGCTGCACACCAACGCCGTGATTTTTGCCTTTGGCGGCTGTGTCCTGATGGCCACCGGTTTCTACAGCGTGCAGCGCACCTGCGGCGTACGCCTGTGGAGCGACAAGATGGCCTGGTTCACCTTCTGGGGCTGGAACACCATCATCGTGCTGGCGGTGATCACCCTGCCGCTGGGCCTGACCCAGGGCAAGGAGTACGCCGAGCTCGAATGGCCCATCGACATCCTCATCGCGGTGGTGTGGCTGTCCTTCCTGGCCAACTTCGTCATGACCCTGGCGGTGCGCAAGACCTCGCACATCTACGTGTCCAACTGGTTCTACCTGGGCATGCTGGTGATGATCACCTACCTGCACGTGGTCAACAGCCTCGCCATCCCGGTGGGCCTGTTCACCTCCTACTCCCTCTTCTCCGGGGTGCAGGACGGGATGATCCAGTGGTGGTGGGGCCACAACGCGGTGGGCTTCTACCTGACCGCGGGCTTCCTGGGCATCATGTACTACTTCGTGCCCAAGCAGGCCAACCGTCCGGTGTTCTCCTACCGCCTGTCGGTGGTCCACTTCTGGGCCCTGATGTTCGGCTACGTCTGGCTCGGGCCGCACCACCTGCAGTACACCGCCCTGCCCGACTGGACCGGTTCCCTCGGCGCCGCCGTGTCGCTGGCCATGATCATCCCCTCCTGGGGTGGCGCGGTGAACGGCATGATGACCCTCTCGGGTGCCTGGGACAAACTGCGCACCGACTACATCCTGCGCTTCCTCATCATCTCGCTCGCCTTCTACGCCATGTCCACCTTCGAAGGCCCGGTCATGTCGCTGAAGACCGTGAACGCCCTGTCCCACTACACCGACTGGACGGTGGGCCACGTGCACTCCGGCGCGCTGGGCTGGGTGGCCATGGTCGGCATGGGCGCGCTCTACCACCTGATGACCCGCATCTGGCACACGGAGATCTTCTCCGCCAAGCTGGTCAACCTGCACTTCTGGACCGCCACCATCGGCGCCGTGGTCTACATCGTCGCCATGTGGGTGTCCGGCATCATGCAGGGCCTGATGTGGCGTGCCTATGACGAGTACGGCACCCTGGCCTACACCTTCGCCGAATCCGTGGAGGCCATGCACCCGTACTACGCCATGCGTGCGATCGGTGGAATGATCTTCCTCCTGGGCGCCGTGATCATGCTGTTGAACACGGTTCTGACCATCCGCAAGTCGGTGGCCGAGGGCAGCCTGCGCGCCGCCCGTGCCGCGACCGCGACCGCTTAAGGGGGATTTCAGAGATGGCTGATCAGATCTACTCCACCCGCTTCCAGGACAAGATGGAGCGGAATATCTGGGGTCTGCTGATTGTGCTCGCCATTGTCCTTTCAGTGGGCGGCATCGTCGAAATCGTGCCGCTGTTCTTCCTGAAGAACACCATGGAGCACAACAAGTTCCCCGAAATCGTCTGGCAGCGTCAGGCCGGCCAGACCCTCAACGACTGGAAGGCGGG
>JAQVKR010000150.1 GCA_028694565.1 Gammaproteobacteria bacterium
CCCTCCGTGGCTGCGGGGCAACCGGACGCCCCGGGTCGGCTCAGGCCGAGGCGGCGGCCTGAACCGGGTCGATGCGCTCCATGACGTAGCAGAGGCAGTCCTGGCGGATCACGGTGGCGTCGAGGGTCAGCATCGAGGGCATGAGCGGGCGCAGCAGCCGGACCTGGCCCTGGGCCAGGCCGAAGTAGCGGGCGGTCACATTGCGCCCCGCCTCGTCCACGGCGACCAGGCCCGTGCCCCGGGCTCCATCGGGCCGGGTGGCGAGCACCGTGTCGGCCGGCAGTTCACGGAAGTTCAGGTGGTCCATGTCCCCCGGGAAGCAGAGGGACTCCCCGCACTCGCCGAAACCGAAGCGCAGACCCTGCTCCACCTCCACCCGGGCCACGGTGTGGAACAGATCGAGGTCGTGGGCCGCCACCGGGTGCTCGGGCACGGCCGCCAGGCGCAGGCAGGCATCGAGAAAGGCGGTGGCGCGCTCCACCCCCAGGGGATCGCGGGACTTGCCGCACTCCAGGGTCACCGCCGGGCACAGCTCGGCGAAGGCCCGCGACTGCACCGTGTCCGGCTGGGTGAAGTAGACGACGGTGCGGCCGAACAACGCCGCCAGGTGCAGGAACCGGTGATCCAGGCGGTTGACGCAGCCGTAGTGGGGATTGACCCCGGTGTTGTTGTGCACGTCGACGCTGACGAAAGGGCGGCGCGGGCGCATCTCCTCGATGACCCGGCGGGCCATGGCATGCTCGGCGGTGGGGCCGGGCTTCCAGATGCGGTTGAAGTCGGGCTGCCCGGGCAGATGGCGGAGCCCATCGCGGGCGGCGGCCACGTTGCCGATGAAGACCGACAGCGCGCGGGGCAGTTCCACCCCCACGTAGCGGCGCAGCAGCGCCTGCAGGGCCAGCAGGCCGCTGACCTCGTTGCCATGCAGCAGGGTGGAGACGAACAGCGGCTGCTCCCGGCGTCCGGGAAGATGGATCAGGGTCGGGCCGCCGAGCACTCCATGCAGGTCGAGCGGATCCGCATCCAGCAGCCCCGGCGGGAGGCGGTCGAGGACGGTCAGCATAAAACTCCCCATTCATGCACGGGCAGTCCCTGCTGCTGGTGCTCGAGGTAGGCCAGGGTGAGGGCCTCCATGTCGCGCCCATGGCGGGCGGCATAGTCGAGCTGCCACTGGGCGCCCGTGCGCCCGGTGCGGGTGCGCGCCGCGATGATATCCAGGTACGCGTCCACATCACCGGCGTCTATGTCGAGCCGCTGCAGGCCCACGCGGGCGAGCGGCAGAAGCGTCTCCAGCACCAGGGCGCGCAGCGGCGCCTCGCGCCCGTCGAGCCAGCGCACGTTGGCGGCCAGGCCATGGCGGGCGGCGGCGTAGAAGTTCTCCCGCGCCGCCTGGAAATCGAGGCGCGCCTCGGGCGGCTCGGGCGCGGCGGCGAGCGCCTGCGCCAGGCCGTAGTAGAAGGCGGCGTTGGCGATGGCGTCCGGAACGCTGGGACCGGCCGGGATGACCCGGTGCTCGATGCGCAGGTGCGGCGTGCCATCCCCGTCGAAGCCGATGAGCGGCCGTATCCAGCGCCAGATGGTGCCGTTGTGGAGTCGCAGGTGATAGAGCCGCTCGGGCGGCCCGGACTCGCACATGGGCAGGAGCACAGGATAGCAGTCCCGGTTCTCGGCGAACAACTCGAACAGGCTCTCGCGCACGTAGCCGCTGCCGAAGGTGACCCGCGGGTTGGGGCCGCCGCCGGCCGCCTCCCCGCCCACCGCCACCGCCTGCTCGAAGACCGGTACGCGGGTCTCCTGCCACAGCTCGCGGCCGAACAGGAACGGCGAGTTGGCGGCCACCGCCAGGGTCGGCGCGGCGGCCACCACCGAGGCGTTGAACAGGCGCGCGGCGGAGGCCTCCGGGGTTTGCAGATGGAGCTGGAAGGAGGTGGTGGCCGCTTCCAGCATCACGTCGGGCTGGCGGATGCGAAGCAGCTCCGCGCCGCGCACCTCCAGCTCCAGGGGCCGGCCCTGGCAGGCGCAGCACCTGCTCGTTGAGGGCGCGGTAGCGCTGCAGGGGGGACATGCTGTGCAGCCCGAGATCCTCCTCGCGCAGGCTGGGCAGGGTGCCGATCATGGCCAGCCTGGAGCCGAAGCGGGCCGCCACCTCGTTGCACCGGGCCCAGACGGCATCGAGGGAATCGCGCATCCGCCCCAGCGCCGCTCCCTCCAGCGCCCGCTGGCGGGTATTGATTTCGACGTTGTAGACGGAGAGCTCGGGAACCACCAGCGGGCTGCCGAGCGCATCGAGGTACTCGGCATTCATGGCCGCGGGCCGCCCGTCGGCGCTCACCAGCCAGGCCTCCAGCTCGAATCCCGCCACACAGCCGGCGGTATCGAAGCGCGCCTCCCGGAACCAGGTCTCGAGCAGTGCGGTCTCCTCCGTCAGCCGGGTCCCGAACTGCTCGAAATCCTGGCGCCGGAACCGGCTCGTACTGATCTCCTGGCCCATGCCCGCCCCGCTTCGTGTCGTATTGTTGTATGGCTGCCGTGGCCGCCCCCATCGGCGTTTCACCGCATGGCCGTCGGCAACGTCGCTACAGTGGCCCGCTCTGGTTAGAATGTTGCCCTTCAACACCCTGCAGGGCAACGGAAAATCAACGCCATGGGCAAGACCGGCATCACGGGCATCATCCTCGCCGGCGGGCGCGGCACCCGCATGGGCGGGCGCGACAAGGGGCTGGTGGCGCTGGCGGGCCGTCCGCTGGCGGCGCACGTGGTGGACCGCCTGCGACCCCAGGTTGACACCATCGTCATCAGCGCCAACCGCAACCGCGAGCGCTATGCCGGCCTGGGCTACCCGGTCGCCGCCGATGCCGCGCCCGATTTCCCCGGCCCGCTGGCGGGCATCGCCAGCGCCGGCGCCGTGGCGCGGACACCGTGGCTGCTGGTCACCCCCTGCGACACGCCGCGCCTGCCCGCCGATCTGGCGCAACGCCTGCTGGAGGCCTGCGCGGCCGGGCACCGCCCCCTCGCCGTGGCCCACGACGGCGCACGCCTGCAGCCACTGTTCCTGCTGCTGCGGCGGGAGTTGCTGGCCGACCTGGCCGCCTTCCTCGCCGGGGGCGGGCGCGCCGTCTACCGCTGGCTGGATTCACAGCAGCCCGCGCGGGCCGATTTCTCCGACTGCCCGGCCGCCTTCGGAAATCTCAACGCCCCCGGCGATGATGATCGCCTGGCGGCTCACCACACGACCGAGGATACGATTCACACATGAGTGATCTCGACGCCCCCGTGCCGCTGCTGGGCTTCGCCGCCTGGAGCGGCACGGGCAAGACCACGCTGCTGTGCGCCGTGCTGCCCCACCTGCGCCTGGCGGGACTGCGGGTGGGTCTGGTGAAGCACGCCCATCATCACTTCGACATCGACCATCCGGGCAAGGACAGCTACGAGTTGCGCCAAGCGGGCGCCGGCCAGGTGCTGGTGGCCTCGCGCCACCGCTGGGCGCTCATCAGGGAGACACCCGGGTGCGGCGACGACCCGGCGCTCGATGCGCTCATCGGGCAACTGGATCTCGGCCGGCTCGATCTGGTGCTGGTGGAAGGATTCCGCCACCTGCGCTTCCCCAAGATCGAACTGCACCGGCCCGCGCTGGGCAAGCCGCTGCTCTACCCCGACGACGACTCCATCATCGCCATCGCCCACGACGGGTCGATCGATCCCCCCCCCGCCATCCCCAGCCTCTCCATCAACGAACCGGAAGCGGTGGCGGAGCTCGTCATTCGCTACGTCAGGGAGTGGAACCGCTAGACGGGTCGCCCAGCAGCGCCGGCAGCGCCTTTCACCGGACCGGTTCCTGTTGTCCACAAATCCTGTGGATAACTTTGTGGATGCCTTGCGGAAACATGACGCAAATGCCCGCCAGCCGGTCGGCCGCAACAAATTGGTCAAAATTTGACCGACCGAATGGTTCATCCGGAAATCAACAACTTACACGATCATCATCACTGAATCCCGGAGGCGGTTTCCGGTGCGTGACCGTTGCATGACGGTGCGGGGCGGGATGTGCAAAAAACCGCTGTATGCCACAACCGGCGGGCGATGGTTCGCACGGGGACGCGGGCACAGCGCCGAGGCGCCTGAACAGACAGGGAAAAAGCCGAACCGCGGCGGAACCCGGAACGGGATGCGGGGGATCGCCGGGGCGGGGAGGACAACCCGGATTCATGGACCGTCCCGGCACCACCCCGGGCTTGATCGGCGCCCCGCCCGAGGGCCCGCCCCTTCCCGGCGGCCATGGGCCGGCACATTCACCGGCGACGATGGTGCTAACATGAGGCCCGAGCTCCGTCACCGACCGCGTCCATGCGCAACCCGATGCCGTCCGATGAATGCGAACCGCCCGCCCCGTTGCCGGCATCGCCGTCATGAAGCCGCTCATCCATCCGCGGCTGGTCAACGGCCCTTTCGGCGATCCGGGGCTCTACGTGGAGCTGCTGTTCGAGCATCGCGCCCTGCTCTTCGATCTCGGCGACATCCGTGCGCTCGCACCGCGCCAGCTGCTGCGTGTCAGCGACGTGTTCGTTTCCCACACCCACATGGATCATTTCATCGGCTTCGATCACCTGCTGAGAATCCTGCTCGGGCGCGGGCGGAGCGTGCGCCTCTACGGACCCCAGGGCTTCATTGCCCAGGTGGAGCACCACCTCCGCGGCTACACCTGGAACCTGGTGGGCAACTACACCGAGGAGCTGGTTTTCGAGGTGACCGAGATCCTGAACCCGGCCATGGCGCGACGCGCGCGATTCGCCTGCCGCAGCGGCTTTCGCCGGGAGGCGGACGCCGGAGTGGAGCTGACCGGCGGCATGCTGCTGGCGGAGGACGCCATCGAGGTGAGCTGCGCGCCGCTGGATCACGGCACGCCGAGCCTCGCCTTCAGGCTCGCCGAGACCACCCACCTCAATGTCTGGAAGGACCGGCTGCAGGCGCTGGGACTGCCCACCGGCGGCTGGCTGCGCGATCTGAAAGCGGCGGTGCGCGCCGGCGCGCCGCCCGGGACTCCCATCACCATTCGCTGGCGCGAGGACGGCGCGCCGCGCACGGCCCGCCACACGCTCGGCTGGCTGCGTGACACCCTGCTGCACGAGGCTCCCGGGCAGACGCTGGCCTACGTGGCCGACTGCGCGGCCACCGACGCCAATGCCGGGCGCATCGTGGCCATCGCCCGCGCCGCCGACTGGCTGTGCATCGAGTGCACGTTCCTGGAGGAGGATCGGGAACACGCCACGCGCAAGTTTCACCTCACCGCCGCCGATGCCGGACGGCTGGCCCGCGAGGCGGGCGTGAAGCGGATCATCCCCTTCCACTTCTCACCCAAGTACGAGGCGCGGCCGGAGGCCCTGGAGGCGGAGCTCTACGCGGCGTTCCTGGGAGCGGCCGGGGAGTAGGACCATCTGCGCCCGTGCCGCGCGGCGGCGGGGCGATCCCGGCGGCGTACTCAGAGCAGCTGCATCTCCTGCTCGTCCTCGAGCTTGAACAGCTGCTTGGTGATGCCTATGGCCACGGTGGCGAAGTTGTCGATATCGCTCAGCCCATCGCTGCTGCCGAGCACCTTCTCGCCGCTGGCGGCGATTACCCGCAGCCGGTGGGAGCCCTGTTCCCGCTCGCCCGGGGGATTCGCCTCGCTGGTGACGAACAGGTCCGGCCGCGCCTCGCCGTCCCGGGTCAGGGCCATGATCCAGGTGTAGTCGCGGCCGTCGAGGCTGGCCACCTCGCCGAGCACCACCAGTCCGTACTCGCCGAGCTGGTAGCGCCGCTTGGGAATTGCTGTGCCGATACGGGGTGCGTCCATCCTCGGTCTCTCCAGGCAGGGTCACTCCGGGTGGATTGAAACACAGCCGCGCCATCGGCCGCCACCGGCCCGGAGCCGGATAAAACCCCACCGGGCATCCCTCTTTCCCCGGGCGCCAAGCCGCTACAATTTAGTGTACTGCTTCACTCTTGGAGGTACTTTCAGAGCCCCCCGAAAGTGCCAGGACAAGGCGCAGTGCGCAGGCAATGGTTGTTCCCTTGTCAAGCGCTGCAACGCCGTCATGGTGCTTTCGGGGGGCTCCCTGCGGGCGCGCCGCCGGCCGGCCATCTGCGGCGTTGCGCTTGCTTGAAAGGGGGCCTGCCATTCCTGCGCAAGCGCGCCTTGCATCTGACCGGCCGGCGACTCGCTGAATGTGCCTCCAAGAGTGAAGTAGTACACTAGGTCATGGAGCTGCGTTTTCTCGACAGCCTGGAGGAGATTCCCGCCGCGACCTGGAACGCCCTGGCCGGAGTCGACCATCCCTTCACCCGCCACGAGTTCCTCGCGGCCCTGGAGCGCCACGGCTGCGCCGGCCCGGAGTTCGGCTGGCGCCCCCATCACGCGGTGCTCGACCATGACGGCGAGACGCTGGCCGCCGCGCCCCTCTACCTGAAGTCCAACTCCTATGGCGAGCTGGTGTTCGACCACGCCTGGGCCGATGCCTACCGGCGCCACGGCCTGGCCTACTACCCCAAGCTGGTGAACGCCGTGCCCTACACCCCCGCCACCGGGCCCCGGCTGCTGCTGGCCGCGGGCGCCGATCGCTCCGCGGCCGAGGCCCTGGTGCGCGGGGTCATCGAAGACTGCGAACGGCATGGGATCTCCGGTGCCCACTGGCTCTTCCCCCGCCCCGGGGAGATGGAGCTGTTCACCGGTGCCGGACTCATCCCCCGGCTCGGCTGCCAGTTTCACTGGAACAATCCCGGCTATCGCGACTTCGAGGACTTCCTCGACACTTTCAGCGCAGCCAAGCGCAAGAAGGTGAAACGGGAA
>JAQVKR010000151.1 GCA_028694565.1 Gammaproteobacteria bacterium
AGAAGCCGTAAATAGTCGCCTGCCGGCGCGGAACAGCGCCGGCAGAGGCTACGGCCCCGTCCTGGGCGCGAGCCGGGCGAGCAGGGATTCCAGCCCCGAAACCTCCGCGAGGAGTTCGTCGACGGGCCGCCCGCGCCCCTCCACATCCACGGCGCGCGGGCCTTCCGGTCCGCAGAGGACCACGGCCACCGCCTCTTTCGCGGCGTTGATCCACCAGGCCCGCGACAACGCCCCGGCATCGATCCGCACCCGCTCGATGGGGATCAGGGTGATCCCGGCCACGGTGATCGGGGCGCCGGCGCGCAGCCTGTTCATCGCGCCGCCGCCCGCGTGGCGTACAGGGCGCGCAGGGTCACGGGCGACAGCGCGAAGCGGAGCAGCACCGACAGCAGCCGGAGGGGGACGATGCGGATGCGGCCGCGGCCGTCCAGCTCGAAGGTCCCGGCGGCGAACTCCGGCTCGATGGTGATCCGGCGCAAGCCCGGCAGCGCGGCCAGCGGGCCCACGACCGCCCACAGCCGGCCGGTGTCCGCCGGGTCGTCCAGGCCCAGGCGGACCCGCAGGCCGAGCTCCTGGATGCGGATGCGCCGGAACAGGTCCCGGGCCAGCCGGAGCAGGTGCGAGCCGAAGCCCTCGACCTGGACCAGGGCCAGCATCCGGCGCGCGCCGCCGCCCCCGCGGCGGGGTCTGCGGGCCCGGGGTCGGCGGGCCGCGGGACGCCCGGGCCCGCCCAGGCGCACGCGCACCAGGCCGAACAGCCAGCGGAGACTGCCGCGGCCCTCCCGGCGGACCCCGTCACGCCGCACGGAGAAGGCCAACTCCAGCGGGACGGCGAGCAACGCCAGCAGGCCCGCCAGCAGGGCCAGGAGAATCCAGACGACGAGCACCCGGCCCCTCCCTCAGTCGCCGCCCTTGCCGCCGCCTCCCCGGGCCGACTTGCCGATGACATCGGCCACCTTCTCCAGCACCGAGGTGGCGGCGCCCTTGATGGGCTCCAGGCGCACGCCGTCGCCGTTGATGATGATGAGCGCGACGGGCTTCACGCCGCCGCCGCCGGCGGTGCCCCCGCCGGCGCCCTCGCCCGCATCGCCGGATTTCATCTTCCCGCTGCCGCTGCCGCCGCCCGCACCGAAGCCGAAGCCGACGCTGACCAGGGGGATGAGGGTGTTGCCCTCGATGGTCATCGGCTCGCCCACCACCGTCTTGGTGTTCAGCATGCGCTCAATCTCGCCCATGGCGCTCTTGAGCAGCTTGTCCACGTCTTCCATCGGTTGTCCCCTGCCGGAGTCTGCGATACTGGTTACCTAAAGATAGACAACCCGCGCGGGACGGCGCGCGGCGGCGACGGACGAACGGGAGATGACGCCATGACAAGCGAACGACCCGGACGCATGCGCGGGGTGTGGCTGACCGGCCACGGCGGGCTCGACAAGCTCGAGGTGCGCGACGACATCCCGGTCCCGCGGCCGGGCCGGGGCGAGGTGCTGATCCGGGTGGCCGCCGCGGGCGTCAACAACACGGACATCAACACCCGCCTCGCCTGGTACTCGAAGCACGAGGGCGCCAGCGAGGACGCGAGCTGGGCCGGGGAGCCCATCCGCTTCCCGCGCATCCAGGGCATCGACGTCTGCGGCCGCATCGTCGCGGCCGGGGACGGCGTCGGCGCGGAGCGCGTCGGCGAGCGGGTGCTGGTGGAGCCCTGCCTCCGGGAAGCCGGCGGCCGGGCGCTGGAGCGGCCCTGGTACCTCGGCTCGGAGTGCGACGGGGGCTTCGCCGAGTATGTGACGGTGGCCGCCCGCCACGCCTACCGGATCGACAGCGAGCTCGACGACGTCGCCCTGGCCTCGTTCCCCTGCTCCTACTCCACCGCCGAGAACCTGCTGCGCCGCGCCCATGTCAGCCCGGGGCAGCGGGTCCTGGTCACCGGCGCCTCCGGCGGCGTCGGCTCGGCGGCGGTCCAGCTGGCGGCCATGCGCGGCGCGCACGTCATCGCCGCGACCCACCCCGACAAGGCGGACCGGCTGCGGGCGCTCGGCGCCGGGCGGACCCTCGCGCGCAACGACAGCGTGGTCGACGCGCTGGGACGGGAGAGCATCGACGTGGTGGTGGACCTGGTGGCGGGGCCCCGCTTCCCGGAGCTGCTGGAGGTGCTCCGGCCGGGCGGGCGCTACGCGGTCTCGGGGGCCATTGGCGGGCCGCTGGTGGAGCTGGACGTGCGCACCCTCTACCTCAAGGACCTGACCCTGCACGGCTGCACGGCGCTCGATCCCGAGGTGTTTCCCGCCCTGGTGGGCTACATCGAGCAGGGGCGCATCGTCCCGGTCGTCGCCGGAACCTATCCGCTGGAGCGGATCGCCGAGGCCCAGGCCGCCTTCCTGTCCAAGCGGCACGTGGGCAAGCTGGTGCTGACGGTGGCCGGCCGGGACTGAGCCGGGCCCGGGCGAAGCGGCTGGCGGCGACGGGATTGATCCGTCCGCGCCGCCGGCCCATCATCCGTCACAGCACCCTTCGGATCCGGAACGGGAGATCACCATGCCGGGAGGCATCGGTCCCATCGACGCGCGAACGTCCGCGGCCTGCCGCAGCGGCCGGGTGGTGCGCACGATCCGGGCCGGCGCCGACGAGGGCGAGATCTTCTACAACCTCGACAGCGGCCGGGCCCACTACGACGCCGGCCGCGGCCTGCTCTACTTCATGGCCTCGCCCTACGCGCCGGTGCGGGAGGTGCTGGAGGCGGTGTGCGCGGCCCGGCGGCCCCCGCCCATCGAGCGGGTCGTCCTCGATCGCCACGGCATGTTCCACACCGGCCGCCGCGTCGCGCTGGCGCCCGAGTGGGCGGACGCGGTCCTGGTGGCGCTGCGCCTGGCGGGAATGCGGGTGACGGTGGCGCGAAACCCGGCCTAGCTCAGCCGCGCCAGCAGCGCCTCCACGCCGGGATACCGATCCGGGGTAATCTCGTACTTGCGGCCCGCCTTCCCCCACGGCTCCCGCCGCGCCAGCCGCGCCAGCAGCTCCCCCGCGTCGCCGAAGTCGATGCCCCCCACCGCCGCCACGCCGCGGGCGAACAGGGCGTCGGGCAGGCCGCTGCCGGTGGGTCCGATGAGCTGGAACGGGGCCACGCCGGCGGCCGCGGCCAGCAGCCCGTCCAGGGTGTCGTTGATCAGCACCGAGGCGGTGCAGACGACCTGGCGGCAGCCGGCCAGATCCCGCGGCTCGGTGGTGACCCGCACCGCCGCGCGCTCGGGCACCCGCTGGGGGGCGTGCTCCAGCACCAGCACCTCCATGCCGGCCGCCACCAGCCGGTCCACCACCGGGCAGAAGTAGCCCACCATGCCCACCGTGTCCCCCGGCGCGAGGGCGGCGCCCTCGTTCCCGGCGCCGCGCCCCGGCGGCCGGTAGCCGGCCCGGCGCATCAGCGACTGGCTGAGGGCGTTGAAGGCGCCCACGGCCAGCGCCCGGCCGGCCGGGTCGTCCGATCGGAACCCCTCCAGCAGCGCGCCCCGCGGCATCCGCACCGACGCCGGATCGGGATGGCGGCGCCACAGCGCCTCCAGCAGCCCGCCCATGCTCACGTAGAAGGGGCCGACGCTGCCGTCGGCCAGGAGGACGAAGCCGAACTCGTCCCGGAAAGTCTCGTCCGGGAGCGGGTCCGGCAGGTGAAGCCCGATCACGCCGGCCGGAGGCAGGGCGGCGTCCAGCCGCGCGGACAGGGCGAGATAGTCGGCGTTGATGCTCATCCGCGCGCGGCCGCCCCCCCGGATTCCGTGCCCGCCGCCGGGAACGGCGGGACCGGCTGCAGGCGCCAGATGTCGGCGTTGTACTCGGCGATGGTGCGGTCGGTGGAGAAGCGCCCGGAGCTGGCGCAGTTGAGGATGCTCATGCGCACCCAGCGCTCCCGATCGCGGTAGGCGTCCGCCGCCCGGCGCTGGGCCTCCACGTAGCCGCCGAAGTCCGCCGCCACCACCCACGGGTCGCGGGGGCTGAGGATGGACCGGACGACGGGCTCGAACAGGCCGGGCTCGCCGCTGTCGAAGACCCCGCCGGCGAGCAGCTCCATCACCCGGCGCAGGCGCTCGTCGCCCGCGACGATGCCCCGGGGATCGTAGCGCTCGCGCAGGGCCTGGACCTCCCCGGCGGTATGGCCGAAGAGGAAGAAGTTCTCCTCGCCCACCTCGTCCCGGATCTCGATGTTGGCTCCGTCCAGGGTGCCGATGGTGACCGCCCCGTTCATCATGAACTTCATGTTGCCCGTGCCCGAGGCCTCCTTGCCCGCGGTGGAGATCTGCTCGGAGAGATCCGTTCCGGGGCAGATCGCCTCCATGGCCGTGACCCGGTAGTCGGGCAGGAAGGCCACCTGGAGCAGCCCCCGGGCGGCCGGGTCGGCGTTGACCACGGCGGCCACGCGGTTGACCAGGCGGATGATGCGCTTGGCCATGAGGTAGCCCGGCGCGGCCTTGCCGCCGATGAGCACGCAGCGCGGCGTCCACCCGGCGGTGTCGCCCCGGCGGATGCGATCGTAGAGGTGGATGACGTGCAGGACGTTCAGCAGCTGGCGCTTGTACTCGTGAATGCGCTTGACCTGCACGTCGAACAGCGCCTCCACGTCGAAGCGCACCCCGCACTCCCGTTCCACCAGCTCCGCCAGCCGGGCCTTGTTGTCGCGCTTCACCGCGTGCCAGCGCGCGCGGAAGGACGCGCTCTCGGCGTGGGGCGCCAGCTCCCGCAGCCGCTCCATGCGGGCGAGCCAGCCGGGGCCGATGGCCGCGCCGATCAGGTCCGCCAGCCGGGGGTTGCAGCCCGCCAGCCAGCGCCGGGGCGTGACGCCGTTGGTCTTGTTGTTGAACTTCTCCGGCCAGAGTTCGTGGAAGTCCCGGAACAGCCCCTGCTCCAGAAGCCTCGAGTGCAGCTCCGCCACGCCGTTGACCGAGTAGCTGCCCACGATGGCGAGGTAGGCCATGCGGACCATGGGCTCGTCCCCCTCCTCGATGATCGACATGCGCCGGATGCGCTCGCCATCGCCCGGCCAGCGCGCCGCCACCTCCGCCAGGAAGCGGGCGTTGATCTCGAGGATGATGTCCAGCAGGCGCGGGAGCTCCTGGCGGAGCATGCGCACCGGCCACTTCTCCAGCGCCTCGGGCAGCAGGGTGTGGTTGGTGTAGGCCATGGTGCCGGTGGTGATGGACCAGGCGGCGTCCCAGCCCAGGCCGTGCTCGTCCATCAGCAGGCGCATCAGCTCCGGCACCGCGCAGCTCGGGTGGGTGTCGTTGAGCTGGAAGCAGTTCTTCCCGGCGAACCCGCCGAACTCCTCGCCGTGGAAGCGGACCCAGAGGCGCAGCACGTCCTGCAGGCTGGCCGAGGCCAGGAAGTACTGCTGGCGCAGGCGCAGCACCTTGCCGTTCTCGCTGGCGTCGTTGGGGTAGAGCACCATGGTGATGTTCTCGGCGGCGTTCTTGGCCGCCACCGACTCCGGGTAGGAGCCGGCGTTGAACTCGCCGAGATCGAACTCGTCGGTGGCCGCCGCCGACCAGAGCCGGAGGGTGTTGACCGTGCCGTTGCGATAGCCGGGGATGGGGATGTCGTAGGGCACCGCCAGCACCGCGTGGGCGCCGACCCAGCGCATGCGCCAGCGCCCCGCCCCGTCCAGGTAGGGCTCGCTGCGCCCGCCGAAGCGCACGCGCCGGGTGTACTCCGGGCGCTCCAGCTCCCAGGGGTGGCCGTCCCGCAGCCAGTGATCCGGCTCCTCCACCTGCTCGCCGTTCTCGATCAGCTGCCGGAACATGCCGTACTCGTAGCGGATGCCGTAGCCCGTCACCGGCAGCTGCAGGGTCGCGCAGCTGTCCAGGAAGCAGGCGGCCAGGCGCCCCAGGCCGCCGTTGCCGAGCCCCGCGTCGTGCTCGGTGTCGGCCAGCTCCTCCAGCACCAGGCCGAGATCCCCGAGGGCGCGCGCCGTGGGTCCGCTGATCCCCAGGTTGAGCATGGCGTTGCCCAGGGAGCGGCCGACGAGGAACTCCAGGGACAGGTAGTGGGCACGCCGGCAGTTGATCTCCTCGCAGGCGTAGCGGCTGCTCTTCCAGCGCTCCATGAGCCGGTCGCGAACCGTCAGGGCCAGGGCCTGGAAGGGGTAGTGGCTGGAGCGGCAGTGCTTGTCGCGGCCGAGGGTGTGGCTGAAGTGGCGCCGGAAATCGTCGGCGATGGCCCGCTCGTCCATGCCCAGGGGCGGCAGCTCCGTGAGGCGGGGGACGGGGGCGCTCGCGCGCAGCGGCTTGAGGCGTGAATGTTCCATAGGCCCTCGCGGCGTCGTCTCGGCGATCCGGCCCGCGGGGCCGGAAGGGATCCCAACTATACACCCGCGGGCAGCCGCCGCCCGATTCGGACCGGCCTCGCCGCAATCCACCGGATTTTCTACTATTTTTATACGGTTGACGGAGATCGACGCCCGGGCGTGCCGTGACGGCCCGGCGGGAGGAGGGGCTCATGACCGAAACGGCCGACATTTCGTGGAAAACCGGCTACGAAAGAATGTTCCAGATGATCCGCAAGCGGGTGTCCGCCCAGGTGAGCACCCCGTTCGAGATCCGGCTGTGGGGGGATCATGTCTACCGCTTCGGCGACGGCGCCCCCGCCGTCCGGATCTTGGTCAAGGACCGCCAGGGCCTGGCCGCGCTCGCCCGCCTGGACGAGTTGCGGATCTGCGAGGCCTACATGGGCGGCAGCCTCGACGTGGCGGGGGACATGCTGGCGTTCGCCGGCATGCGCGGGACGCTGACCGACAGGCACCCGCTCCACGCGCTGTGGCAGCGGCTCGCCCCGCTGCTCAT
>JAQVKR010000152.1 GCA_028694565.1 Gammaproteobacteria bacterium
GCGATCAGCAGGATCCAGATCAGGATCATGAGCGGGCCGCCGAAGCCCCAGCCGAACCCGCCCATGCCGTTGTAACCGCCCATCCGCCCACCTCCCTGAGCCGGTTCATCGTGTCTATATCCCCTGCGACAACCCGGGAGACCGGTGCGTTCACCGCGGTGATTGCGCCCGGTGCGCCTTGCACAGGCCGGGGCGAGGGTCTAGCTTGGGATCAGGGACGGGCCCCTGGCCCGCCGCAGCCGCCGGCAGGAATCTTCCCATGCGCAACCTCAGACTGATGTCCGCGATCCTGGCACTGGCCGCCGTTCTGGCCCTGGGCGCCTGTGCCGTGGTGGAGCCGGAGCGGAGCCATCGCTACCGCAACTGGGACGGGATGTATCTCGACTACGACCCCAGGCTGGATCTCTACTGGGTGGTTGGATATCCCGGCCTCTACTGGTGGAACGACTACTACTACCGGGAGCAGCGCGTCCTGTGGGAGCGCAGCAAGCGCCATGTGGGCCCCTGGTACCGTGCGGACCGGCTGCCGCCCTGGCTGCAGCGGCGGCATGACGACGAGCGCCACCGGCTGGAGCGGGAGCGTTATCCCGACTGGTGGCGGGATCGGGACCGCGACTACGATCGGAATCGGGACCGCGACTACGACCGGAATCGGGACCGCGACTACGACCGGGATCGGGACCGCGACGACGATCGGAATCGGGATCGCGACGACGACCGGAATCGGGATCGCGACGACGACCGGGATCGGGAGTCGGGCCGCACCCGGGACGGCGATCGTGCCGGTGATCGGGACCGCAGGCCCGAGGCGCGTGCACGGGATTCGCGCCCCGCTCCGGATGCCGATCGGGATCGCGATCGCGCCCGGGAGCCGGAGCGCCGGCAGGCGCGGGATCGCGACGAGGAGGTCGAGGCCGATCGTGGCTTCGAGGGCTACCGCGACCGCATCGAGCGGAGCGAGCACGCCCCGCCCTCCGGGGGCGAGGAGTGGCGCTATCCCGTCCGGCAGTGAACAGGGAGGTGGATGATGAAACCGCGTCTGGTTCCGGCTTTACTGGCCTTGCTGCTGCTGGCGACGGGGTGCAGCACGGTCACGATCCTGCAGCCCCTCGGCGAGGATCCCGTCGCCTTGCCCGAGGAGGCGTGGGCGGGAACCTGGATCCACAAGGATGGCGCGGTGACCGTCCGGGTGGTGAATCCGGCGCAGGGGCTGCTCGAGGTGGGCTGGGTGGAGGAGTCCGGGGGGCGCCTCGCGACGGAATCCTACACCGTGCAGCTGCGGCGCTCCGCCGGCTGGACGTTCGGCAACCTCGAGGCGGAGGAGGCCGGGCACTACCTCTGGGCCCGGGTGAAGAAGGAGGGCAACCAGGTCATCGTCTGGCGTCCCGATCCCGGGCAGTTCAAGCGGCTGGTGGAGGAGGGCAGGCTTCCGGGCCGCGTGACCGGGGATGACGACGTGGTGCTGCAGCCGCTCACGGCGGAGCAGGTGGAGCTGCTGACCTCCGGGCGCGAGGGCGTCCTGCTGGAGTGGGACGATCCCGTGGTCTTCACCCGCCTGGTCCCGTAGGCGGATTTTCCCTCCCGCGCTTCTCGCCGGGCGCGCATCCGGAGGCCGGTCTTTCCCGAACCGCGGGAACGGCGCGGACATGCCATGATCCCATGCCTGCCCGGGGAGCGGGACGGGCATCCGCGGCGGATGCCGCGCCGCCCCCGCGCCGGCCGGCTTCAACCGCCGCTGCGGGCATCCCCGTGCGCGCACTGCCGCGGCGCCATGTCCGGCGCGGGTGGACCCGGTCAAGTCGCGGCGCTCCGGGATCCGGGCGGGGAGCCGCGAATCCCCGTCGCCGGTGACGAAAGCACAATCGGGGTGCTTCCCCCCCGGTGAAGGTCTATCCTCCGAAGGGTTTTCGCTTGACCACCCTGTTTCGCACCCGACGCCGCACGCAAATGGATGGATATGGAAACTAGGCAGGATTTCCGGCAGATCATCGACGCGGTCGATACGCCGGTGTTCGTCATCAAGGTCGAGGAGAGCGGCCGCTTCACCTACCTGGATGTGAATGAGGCCGTGGCGCGCGCCACCGGACTGCTGCGCGAGGATTTCCTCGGGCGGACGCCGGATGAGCTGCCCGCGCTCTCGGGAGCGCAGGCCGCCGCCTTCCGCACCAACTACGCGCGCTGTCTCGAAGCCGGCGAAACCGTGCGCTACCGGGAGCGCACGGTGGTGAACGGGGAGGCGGCGTGGTGGATGACCCGGCTCACGCCCGTACGGGACGAGACGGGACGCATCAACCGGATCATCGGCTCCAGCGTCAACGCCACCGACCGGCAGCGCATCGAGGACCGGTTCCGGCTGATTGCGGAGACCATCGAGGACGTGTTCTGGATCGGTGCGCCGGGACCCGGGCAGCTGCTCTACGTCAACCCGGCCTACGAGCAGGTGTTCGGGCGCAGCTGCGAGAGCCTGTATGCCAACCCCGGCTCCTTCCTCGAGACCATACATCCCGACGACCGCGAAGCGATCCGGCGGCGGGTGTCCGCCTTTCCTCCGCTGCCGTGGGAACACGAGTATCGCATCGTGCGGCCGGACGGCACCGTGCGCTGGATTCGCGACCGCCGGTCTCCGGTGGCGGAGTGCGAGGGTGGCGCCGGGCTCATCGCCGGGGTCGCCACCGACGTCACGCGGCAGAAACAGGCCGAGCGGGCGCTCGCGGAAAGCGAGGAGAAGTTCCGCCGCATCAGCCAGTCGGCCGTGGACGCCATCCTGATGATCGATGATCGGGGCCGGCTGACCTACTGGAATCCGGCCGCCCAGCGGATCTTCGGCTATGCGGAACAGGAGGTGCTGGGCAGGAACCTGCACCGGATGCTGGCGCCGGAGCGCTATCACGGAGTCCACCGGGAAGCCTTTGCCGCCTTCACCGGCCATGGCGGCGGCGCGGCCATCGGGAAAACCCTGGAGCTGGATGCGCTGCGCAAGGACGGCACCGAGTTTCCCATGGAGCTTTCCATCTCCTCGCTGCAGGTCGACGGGCGCTGGCACGCCGTCGGGATGCTGCGCGACATCACCGGGCGCAAGCGGGCGGAAGAGACCCTGCAACGCACCAACCGGGCGCTGCGCACTCTGAGCGCCTGCAACGAGGCGCTGGTGCGGGCCCGGGACGAGGACGGGCTCCGGCAGGGGATCTGCCGGACCCTGGTGGAGACCGGCGGCTACAGCCTGGCCTGGATCGGCGAGGCGGGCGGCGATCAGCGGATTGTGCCCGTGGCGTCGGCGGGTGCGGACCGGGCCCGCGGCCGCCTGGACGGGATTGCCGCCCGGGGGGGCGAGGGTCTGTCCGGGGCCGGGCCATCGGGCGCGGCGATCCGCAGCGGCCGGACCCAGGTGGTGCGCGATACCGCCGCCGATCCCTGTTCCTCCCCCTGGCGCGGGATGGCCCTGGAGCACGGGCCGCATGCCGCCCTGGCGGTCCCGCTGCAGGATCTCGGCCGTGCCTACGGCGTGTTGAATGTCTACGCCGCGGATGCGGAAGCTTTCGACGCCCAGGAAATCGGGCTGCTGGAGGAGCTGGCCGGAGACATCACCTTCGGCCTGCGCTCCCTGCGCATAGTCCGGGAACGGGACGCCGCCAATGCCGGCCTGCAGAAGGTGCTGCTGCAGACCATCGAGGCGGTGGCCCTCACGGTGGAGAAGCGCGACCCCTACACCGCCGGCCATCAGCAGCGGGTGGCGGCGCTTGCCGTCGCCATCGCGGAGGAGATGGGGCTGGACGGGCAGCGCATCGAGGGCATCCGCATCGGCGGCCTGATTCACGACATCGGCAAGATCACCGTCCCCGCGGAATACCTGGCCCGCCCCGGCTCGCTCTCGGAGGCCGAGTTCCTGGTGATCCGGGCGCATCCGGAGGTCGGCCACGAGATCATGAAAGGGGTGGAGTCGCCCTGGCCGCTGTCGTTGATGATCCTGCAGCATCACGAACGACTCGACGGCAGCGGCTATCCGCACGGCCTGAAGGGCGACGGGATTCTGCTCGAGGCCCGCATCCTCGCCGTGGCCGACGTGGTGGAGGCGATGGCCAGCCACCGCCCCTACCGTCCCGCCCTGGGGTTGGAGCCGGCGTTGGCCGAAATCAGGGTCGGCCGGGGCGTCCGGTTCGACGCCCGGGTGGTCGATGCCTGCATGCGGCTGTTCCGCGAGCGGGATTACCGCCTCGATTGAGCCATCCGCGCCGGCATGGCGTCCGGCGGGGCGCGGCGGGATGGCGTCACCCCGCGACGTCGCTCCTGGTTGATCACTCCGCGCCGCGGGCGTGGCCGGCGGTCCACAGCCGGGCCTGGTTGCGGCCCAGGAGCTTGGCCTGGTACAGCGCCTGGTCGGCGCAGTGGACGGCCTCCTCGATGGAGCTTCCGGCCATCACCTCGACCAGGCCGAAGGATGCGGTGACGTGCAGCCTGTCATTCGAATCGGTGACGATCGCGTGGCGCTCGATGCCGCTGCGCAGACGCTCGACCATGGCCAGGGCCTCGGCCGCGCCCGTATGGGACAGGCTCAGCAGGAACTCCTCGCCGCCGTAGCGGTACAGGCGATCATAGGGCCGGATGTTGTCGAGCAGGAAACGGGCGACACTGGCCAGGATCTGGTCGCCGACCACATGGCCATGGGTGTCGTTGATGGGCTTGAAATGGTCGAGGTCGATCATCGCGACGGTGAGCCGCTGGCTTCCGCGCCTGACCAGCTCCAACTGCTCGCGCAGGTAGGTGAGCATGCCGACGCGGGTAAAGGTGCCGGTGAGGCTGTCCCGATTGTAGTAGGTCGTTTCGAGTTCGCGCTTCAGCGTCTGGACCTCCAGCCGCAAGCGCTGCAGGGCATTGGAAAAGCGGTCATAGTCTTCGGGCCGTGCGCTGCCCGCCTCCCGGGCGGCCAGCAGCACCCTGGCCGCGAGCCGGTGCATGCTCTGATGCTCCTTCTCGATGGACCCGAAGGCCGGATGTTCGCGCAACGCCGGGTGTGAGTGCCGATAGAGCCACTGCCCGAACAGGCATTCACGGTGGGCATTCCCGTGGAGATCCCGCTGGTCGAAGGGCAGTCGGCAGAGCATCTGGCGATTGAGCGCGCTGAACCACTCCTCGTGACTTCTGATGGCCATGTCCAGTTGCTGGATGATGGCGCGAAATTCATCCTGGCTTATTCGGAACATTTTGATTTCTCTTTGTTTTATTTCTGGCGGTCCACGTGAGCCCCGGCATGTCGCGGCGGAGGCCCGGACTCGGGTCGGCGCGCCCGGCGAGCGGCGGGAGCCTCCCCGCCGGCGGGGAAGCGCCATACTGCCGGAGGCGGCGGGAATATACACCTGCAAAACATGCTGCTAGACTCCCGAATTCTTTTTGCCCGCCGTCGGCCAACCGGAGTCCGGCAGCGAAATGATAAAAATATCAAATACATACATAAGCAGCAAAAATTGCAACCGAGGGGATTCGTGATGCAGGAGAAACATCTTTTTCCGGTGGCGGCCGCGCTCGCCACCGTCCTCGCCGCGCCGACCGAGGCGCTGGCCACCAACGGCATGAACATGGAGGCCTACGGCGCCCGCGCCGGCGGCATGGGCGGCGCCGCGTACGCCTACGATGCCGGCAACTCGGCGGTGATGAACAACCCCGCCACGCTGTCGCTGCCCGCCGGCGGGATGGATCGGTTGGGGCTGGGGCTCACCGTGCTCGGCCCCGACGTGACGTCGCGCTACGATGCGGCGGGGGCGCGCTCCGAGTCGGACGGCACCGCCTACTACATGCCCTCCGTCTCCTACATGCGCAAGCGGGGCAGGATCACCTACGGCGCCGCGGTGCTGGCCCAGGGCGGCATGGGGACCGAGTACGGCCGCGCCGACGACCCCGCGGATCTCTTCTACGGCGGCCTGTCCATGATGAACGCCCCGACCCTGCTGAGCGGCCAGGAGATTCGCAGCTAGGTGGGTGTCGGCCGGCTGATGCTCCCGGTCGCCGTGGAGGTGGGGGAGCGGCTGGGGTTGGCCGCCCAGCTCGACCTGGTCTGGGCTGGCATGGACCTGCAGATGGACCTCTCCGGCGCCCAGTTCGCCGATCTGGTCAACCCCATGAGCCACCAGCTCGGCGAGGCGAGCGGCACCATGGTGGACGGGTTCAACGCCATGATCGGCGGCGGCATGATCCAGGACGTGCATTGGGCCCGGTTCGACTTCTCCAACCACAGCCACTTCACCGGCGAGGCGGTGGGCTTCGGCTACGGCGCCAAGCTGGGGCTGGTCTACCGGGTGAGCGACAGCCTGACCGTGGGGGCCAGCTACCACAGCAAGACCCGCATCAGCGATCTGGAGGCGGGTGACGCCACCCTGAGCTTCCGCGCCGATTTCGACACCGGGGAGGGCACCGCGACCCAGACCATCCCGGTGAGCGGCGAGGTGACGGTGAAGGACTTCCAGTGGCCGGAAACCTACGGCCTCGGCGTCGCCTGGCGGGTGAACGGGCGTCTGATGCTGGCGGCCGACGTGACCCGCATCAACTGGTCCGGCGCCATGAGCGATTTCCGCATGGTGTTCACCGCCGACGACACCCCCGCCAACGGGGATTTCGCCGGCACCCGCCTCGACAGCACCCTCTACCAGGACTGGGACGACCAGTACGTGTTCGCCTTCGGCGGCCAGTACCGCGCCACCCCGGCGCTGACGCTGCGGCTGGGAATGAACGTGTCCACCAACCCGATCCCCGGCGCCTACCTGAACCCCCTCTTCCCGGCCATCGTGGAGCGTCACTACACGGCGGGATTCGGCTACGCGTTCA
>JAQVKR010000153.1 GCA_028694565.1 Gammaproteobacteria bacterium
CTGGCCGCTGCCGTGGACGGCTCGCGCTCGGTGCTGCCCCTGGGGCCGGGGGATGTCTGGCTCGACTGCCTGCCCCTGTTCCATGTGGGCGGGGCGTCCATCCTCCTGCGCGCCGCGGCGGCGGGAGCCGCCGTGGTGCTGCACCAGCGCTTCGCGCCGGAGGCGGTGCTGGCCGACCTTGCGGCCCGGGCCGTGACCCATCTCTCGCTGGTGCCGGCCATGCTGGCGCGGTTGCTGGAGGCGACCGGCGCGGCGCCGCCCGGGGGGTTGCGCCACGTGCTGATGGGCGGGGCCGCGCTCCCCGGTCCGCTGGCCGAGCGGGCGCTGGCGGCCGGCTGGCCGCTCTGTGCCAGCTACGGCATGACCGAGGCGGGCTCGCAGGTGGCCACCCGCTGTGGCCTCCGTCCGGGCTGGCGGAGCGGGGACGTGGGATCGCCCCTGCCCGGGATGGAGGTGGCGATAGTGCCCGAGCCGGGCGTGGCGGCCGCGACCGGCGTGGGCCGGATCCGGGTGCGCGGTCCGGCCGTGATGGGAGGCTATGCCGCGGCCGGGCGGCCCACCGGCGCGGGAATCGAGGCGGGCTGGTTCGTCACCGGCGACCTGGGAAGCCTCGCGCCCGACGGTTCGCTCACGGTGCTGGGCCGGGCCGACGAGGTGGTGGTGACCGGCGGGGAGAATGTCCATCCGGCGCAGGTGGAGGCGGCCCTGTCGGGCTGCCCCGGGGTCGTGGAGGCGGGGGTCGCCGCGCTGGACGATCCGGTCTGGGGCGCGCGGCTGGTGGCCTTTTTCACCGGCGAGGCGGCTCCCGGGGCGGTGCTGGCGTGGGCCCGCGCCGGGCTCCCCCCGCCGTGGCGGCCACGGGCGGTCCATCGCCTCGTGGCGCTGCCGCGCAATGCGGCCGGCAAGCTCGATCGGGCGGCGCTGCGGGCCCGGGCGGAGCGGCTGGCGGGGGCTAGCGCCCCGCGGCCGACTTCTGGAAATCCATGACCTTCAGCGTGCCGTTGAAGAACTGCACGCGGATCTCGGCGTCCTTGCCGCGCCACACCGCGGAGGTGCCGGACAGGCCGCCGAGATTGAGGCTGGAGGACTCGGTGGGTTCGCCGAGCAGGGCGTAGACCTGCTGTTCGCTCATCCCGGCTTCCAGCTTGCTGAAGTTCTCCTGGGTCACCTTCGAGCAGGCGGCCAGCAGCCCGGCCAGCAGCAGGGCGGTGATCAGGGTGCGGATGGTGGACAGGCTCATGGGCGTTCCTTGTGCGGATTGGGATTCAGACGAAAGTCTCGGCGGGTTCGTGCATTTCCTCGCGGGCGCTCAGGCCAGGGCGCGGCGCAGGAAGTCCAGGGTGACCTGCCAGCCGTCCTCGGCGGCGGCGGCATCGAAGCGGGCGCTGCGCGGGTTCACGAATCCGTGGCCGGCCGCGTAGCTCTTCACTTCCAGCGGCTTGCCGGCCTCGCTCATCAGGGCGCCGAAGCGCTCCATCTTCTCCGGCCAGGTCCGCTCCTGCTCGGCGAACACGGCCAGCACCGGGCCGTTCAGGCTGCGCAGGGACTCCAGGTCGTTGATGAGCCGGCAGTAGAACAGCACCGCGGCATCCACCGTCTCCGGATCCAGGATCGCCGCCTGCAGGGCCTGGTGTCCGCCCAGCGACCAGCCCAGGACCGCCACCCGCGGGCTGTCGGCCTTCAGCCGGGCCAGGGCGGTCATCAGCTTGCGATCCGTCACCTCCTGGTCCAGGTTGCGCATCATCTCGCCGGCTTCCTGGGCGTCGGTGGCGTTCTCGCCGTCGTAGAGGTCCACGATCATCGCCCGGTAGCCGGCCCCGGCGAGGCGCTCGGCCCAGTCCCGGTTGTAATCGAGCACGCCCCACCAGTCATGCAGGATCATGACGGCGGCCCTGGCATCCTCCGGACCGGCCATCTCGACGTTGAACGGGATGCCGTTGTCGGTGGTCAAGGTCATGGCTTTCATCAGGCGAAGATCCTTCCCATGGCTCCATACCGGCGACGGGCGACAGTATCGCACAAGGTCACGGAAAGGAAATACCGCCCCCCCCCGGCCCCGCCGCTGAACGGCGGGCCGCGGGAGAAAGCGCGGCCGGGGCGCGCGGTTGCGGGCGGCGCCCTTCCCCGCCCGCGCCGCTGCGCCTATCATCCGGGGAAAGCGGTGGGCAGGCGGCGTCGCCGGGCCCGCCCATTCGGCGGCGGCGGTACAACGGGAGGCGAGCAAGGAATGAACAGGCCGGTAGTCCTGGTGGGAGTCGGCGAGATGGGCGGCGTCTTCGCCCGGGGTTTCCTGCGCGCCGGTCACCCGGTCTTCCCCGTCACCCGCGCCATGGATCTGAATGCCGCGGCCATGGCGGTCCAGGATCCGGTGCTGGTGCTGGTGGCGGTGGCCGAGGCGGATCTCCACCCGGTGCTCGCCGGGCTGCCCGAGGCCTGGCGCGACAGGCTTGCGCTGCTGCAGAACGAGCTCCTGCCGCGGGACTGGCGGCGCCACGGGCTGGAGCATCCCACCGTCATATCGGTCTGGTTCGAGAAGAAGCGGGGCCGGGAAGCCAAGGTGATTCTCCCCTCCCCCGCCCAGGGTCCGGGGGCCGGGCTGCTGGTCACGGCGCTGGAGCGGCTGGACATCCCCGCCCGGGTGCTGGACGGCGAGGCCGAGCTGCTCGAGGAACTGGTGCTGAAGAACCTCTACATCCTCGTTTCCAACATCTGCGGCCTTGCCGTGGGCGGAACGGTGGGGGCGCTGTGGCAGGCGCACCGGGGGCTGGCGCTGGAGGTGGCCGCCGACGTGCTGGCGCTGCAGGAGCACCTCACCGGCCAGGGGCTCGACCATGAGCGGCTGGTGGCGGGGCTGGCCGCGGCCTTCGCCGCCGATGCCGCGCACCAGTGCCAGGGCCGCAGCGCGCCGCAGCGCCTGCAGCGCGCCCTGGAGCAGGCGGATGCCGCCGGGCTCGCTGTGCCCGCGCTGCGCCGGATCCGGGCGCAGACCGCCTGACCCGGGGCTGCCGGCGCCTGGGCGGGCGGCGCCTGGGCGGGCGGCGGATGAGGCTGGTATCATCCGCGCTCCCGCGATCACCGGAATCAACCGCCATGAACGAGAGCGACAGCCGCCAGCGTTTCCTGCTCGAACGCACCCGGGTCCGGGGCGAACTGGTGAGCCTGGACGCCACCCTGCGCGCGGTCCTGGAGCGCCACCCCTACCCGCCCGCCGTGGCCGGCCTGCTCGGCGAGGCCCTGGCGGCCGCGGCGCTGCTGGCCTCGACCATCAAGTTCGAGGGGGCTTTGACCCTCCAGGTGCAGGGCGGCGCCCCGGTGAGCCTGCTGCTGGCCCAGTGCACCAGTCAGGGCGGGCTGCGGGGGCTGGCCCGCTGGCATGGCGAGGCGCCCGCCGAACTGCCGCCCCGCTGGCTGGGCGATGCGACCCTGACCCTGACCATCGATCAGCCCCGGACCGGCGAGCGCTACCAGGGCATCGTGGCGGTTGCGGGCGGCGATCTCTCCGCGGCGCTGGAGAGCTACTTCCGGCAGTCGGAGCAGCTCCCCACCCGCGTCTGGCTCGCCGGCAACGAGTCGCGCGCCGCGGGGCTGCTGTTGCAGCGCCTCCCGGGCACGGAAGAGGATGCCGACGCCTGGGATCGGGCCGCGCGGCTGGCGGAAACGCTCACCCGCGGCGAGCTGCTGGAGCTGCCGGGCTCGGAGGTCCGCCGCCGGCTGTTCCACGAGGAGGACGTGCGGGTGTTCGAGCCCGGGCCGGTCAGCTTCCGCTGCGGCTGCTCCCGGGAGCGGGTGGCTGAAACCCTGGCCTCCCTCGGCCGGGAGGAGTTGCGCTCCATCCTCGCCGAGACGGGACGGGTAGAGGTCCACTGCGAGTTCTGCAACCACGGCTACCACTTCGACGCCGTGGACGTGGAGGCCCTGTTCAGCGGAATCCAGGTCGAGGCGCCGACGACGAAACAGTAGCCAATTTCGTTGAAAAGACGGCTTTATGTCCTGATTTGCTTCGAACTCCAGGATATTTTCGAGTCAGGGACGGTCTCCGGTGCAGTCGCCGCGAGACCCGCTCATAGCCACTCCAGAAGAATCGCCGCGGCCTCGTCGGCGCCGGTGGGATCGGGCCGGCCGGGCGCCGGCCGGGCCCACAGGGCTTCCAGCGCGGCGTCCAGCCCGCCGTCCGCCAGGGCCGCCCGCGGGATCTCCAGGCCGCGGCCGTGCGCCGCCAGCCAGGCCACCAGCTCCGGCTGCTCGGGCCAGCCGTCCCGGTCCGCGTAGAGCACCGGAACGCCGGCACAGGCGGCCTCCACGAAGATGCCGTAGCCGGGCTTGGTCACCAGGGCGTCGCAACTCGCCAGCAGATCGTTGAACGGCAGGCCGATGCGCTCCTGGGCCAGTCCCGCCGGCTGGGCATCGAGCCATGCCGCCGGGGCCACCCAGCGGACGCCGGGCGGCCGCGGCCAGCGCCGCAGCGGCAGGGCGCCGGGCGTGCCGCCCAGGTTGACCAGGACCCAGCGCTCGCCCGGATCCAGGCCCAGGCGGCAGCAGGCCTCCGCCTTGCGGTTGCCGCCGCCGGCCGCGATGGGGCCCACGCGCCGGCGGCGGGGGAGATCCGCCATCGGCATGCTCGGGGTCGGCTGGATGAAGCACGCCGCGCCCCGGTAGGCATGGCGCAGCTGCGCCTCCACCACGTCGGCGCCGGGCCGGCCGCGGCAGTAGTGGGCGTAGATGTCCGCCCAGTTGAGGGAGCAGAGCGCTAAGGCGGGCACGCCGGCGTGAGCCGCCGCGGCCAGCGGCAGGTGTCCCACGTTGCTGAGCACCAGATCCGGACCCAGCGCGGCCAGGCGGGCCGCCTCGCGCTTCACGCCGACCATCCAGTCGCGATGCAGGTTCCGGTAGGCGGCGGCGCTGGCCTCCACGTCCACCGCCAGGGCCGAGCGCATGGCCATGCCGGGATCCGCGGCGCCGGGCTGGAGCTCGAATGGCTCCGGCAGGCGCTGGCGGAGCATGGCGGCCGGCAAACTGCTCCAGACGGTGAGCCGCAGAGTCGGCAGTCGCGCGCGCAGGGCGTGGAGGATCGGCGCGGTCTGGGCCAGGTGGCCGTAGCCGTGGGCGGTGATGCAGGCCAGGAGGTGGGGCATTGAATTCCGCAACGGATCGCTGGTGGTTCTTGATGGCCTGTAGTCTAAAGCCGTTTTCCGTTTTCCGTTTTCCGTTTTCCGGAATCACGGAATCACGGAATCACGGAATCACGGAATCACGGAATCACGGAATCACGGAATCACGGAATCACGGAATCACGGAATCACGGAATCACGGAATCGCCACCCCCAGTCCGGGGGCGGAGGGGAGGCTGAGCCAGCCGGCGGCGGGGGCGGGCGCGGGGGCCGGGTCGCGGGCGAACCAGGCGCCGGTGGCGAGGCCGTGGGCGCGGCGTGACGCCGGGTCGACGGCGGCGGCGAGCTGGGCCGCCGCCCAGGCGCCGACGGCGCTCTCCAGCGTGGTGGTGACCACGCATTCGCCGCCGGCGGCCCGGGCCCGCGCCGCCAGCGCCAGCGCCGGCCGCAGTCCGCCGAGTGGAGCGGGCTTCAGCACCAGCCGCCGCACCGGGAGCGGGAGCGGCGGCGTGCCGCCGGCCAGGGACTCGTCCAGGGCCAGGGGGAAGCCGGCCCCGCCCTGCAGCCGGGCGAGCCGCTCCGGGCTCGGGTGCGCCAGCGGCTCCTCCAGCGACTCCACCGGCAGCGCCCGGCAGCCGGCGATGAACGCCGCCGCCGCCGGCTCGTCCCAGGCGCCGTTGGCGTCCAGCCGCAGGGTCGCGCCGGGGGGGAGGCCCGCGGCGATCTGTGCCAGGGCGGCCAGCTCCGTTGTCACCGGCGCCAGTCCCACCTTGAGCTTCAGGACCGTGAAGCCATGGCCGGCGGCGGCCGCCGCCCGGGCCGGCGCGCCCGGATCCAGGGGGCCGAGGGCGGCATTGACCCGTACCCGGTCGGGTGCGCCGGGATCCAGCAGCCGGCGCAGCGGGAGCCCCGCGGCCTGCGCCTGCAGATCTAGCAGGGCGGTTTCCAGCGCCGCGCGGGCCGCCGGGGGGCAGGGGGGGAGGGCGCCGAGCGCCTGCGGCGGCGTCCGGCCGGGCAGGGCGCGGGCCAGCCGCCGCAGGGCCTGGCCGGCGCGTTCCGGCGTCTCGGTGCCCGCATCCGGCAGGGGGGCGCAGTCGCCGAGTCCGATCCGGCCTCGCGCGTCGATGAGCCGGACCAGCCAGCCGCTGCGGTGCCGGATCGTGCCCCGGGCGCTTCGCCATTCCCGCCGCAGGGGCAGGTGGTAGGGGAGCAGTTCGCAGCGGACGATGGGGGTGTCGGCGGGCATGGAAGGCATTGTGGAGCGCCGCAACGGGGAGGGCAACGCATCCCGGCCGGGAGTCGGCCGGCCTATACTTTCAGGTGGGTCAGCAACGTACAGAGGAGGTACGCCATGCGACGCCGTCACTTCAACACCCTGCTGCTCGGAGCCCTGTTCGCCGGGACCCTCGGCGGTTGCGTTGGCGTCTACACCGGTCCGGGTCCCCGCTACCGGCCGCCGCCCCATGCGCCGGCCCACGGCTATCGCTACCGTTTCGACGACGGGCTGATCATCGTCTTCGACTCCGGGCTCGGGCTCTACATCGTCGACCGGCATCCCGGCTGGTACTGGTACGACGGGCATTTCTACCGCCGCCAGCGCGACCGCTGGGATTTCAGTCCGCGCTTCGACGGCCCCTGGCGC
>JAQVKR010000154.1 GCA_028694565.1 Gammaproteobacteria bacterium
CATGGTCCTGCTGGCGGTGCCCTTCCCCTTCGGGCCGCTGCGCTCGGCCCTCACCGGCTCCCGCCTGGTGGTCGGCGCCGTGGCGGGCTTCGCCTTCCACCTGTTCAACCTGACCGCCGGTCAGCTCAGCCTGGTCTACGGCGCCCCGCCGCTGCTGGGCGCCTTCGTCCCCTCCCTGGTGTTCCTCGCCGCCGCCCTGGTGCTGGCCCGCCGCGCCGCCTGACACGGTCGGAACCGCCGCAGATCACGCCGGCTTTCCTGTCCGGGCCTGCCCGCCCGCGCACCAGTCGTGCAGAGGCGCCCGCCAGCGGGGCTGCGATGCCGCGCCGGACGCGGCCGCCGCCGGGGACCCGCCATGGTCCCCGGGCCGGAGCGGCGCGTCAGGAACCGGAGGAATCCACGCGAACCAGCGACAATCCGCGCTTTATTCAGTCTCGTGCCTGGGCTTCGGCGGCAGGAGGACGACGCGGGTGCCGGAGAGGCGATCGTAGAGGGTGCGGCGCTCCCGGTCGACGAGCATCCACAGGAAGCCGACGCCCAGCGGCAGGCAGGTGAGGAGCCCGAGCGAGAAGCGCAGCATCGCCACGCCCCAGCTGAGGGGGCGGCCGTCGCCTTCCTCCACCCGCAGCCGCCAGGAGCGCAGGCCGAGGGTCTGGCCCCCGTTGATCCAGAACCAGCCGTAGAAGATGAAGCTCACCAGCAGCAGGTAGGCGCTGAGCCAGGGGCTGCCGGGCTGGTTGGCCGCGCCGGCGGTGATCAGGAGCAGGGCGCCCATGGCGACGTAGAGCACCGCCAGCAGCAGGATGAGATCATAGACCATCGCCAGCAGGCGGCGGACGAAGCCGGCGGGGGGAGTCGCTTCACTTCCTGACATCAGGGCTGTTCCTCGTTCCGGAGCACCACCATCGCCAGGGGAGGGAGGGTGAGCTCGATGCTGTGTGGACGATCATGCCAGGCCTGTGGCCGGCTGGAGACGCCGCCGCCGTTGCCCATGTCGCTGCCGCCGTAGTGGCGCGAGTCGGTGTTCAGCAGTTCCCGGTAGTGGCCCGAACGGTCCACGCCCACCCGGTAGCCGGGACGCGGCACGGGTGTGAAGTTGCAGATCACCAGCACGTCGCCGGCGTCGGAGCGGCGCCGGAAGCTGAGCACCGAATGGGCGGCGTCCTCGCAATCCACCCAGGAGAAGCCGCGCGCGTCGAAATCGTGCCGGTGCAGGGCCGGCTGCTCGCGGTAGAGCCGGTTGAGATCGGAGACCAGTCGCCGGATGCCCTGGTGCGCGGGCAGATCGAGCAGTTGCCAGTCCAGTGCCGTGTCATGGTTCCACTCCCGCCCCTGGGCGAACTCGCCGCCCATGAACAGGAGCTTCTTGCCCGGGTGGGTGAACAGGTAGGCGTAGAGCAGGCGCAGATTGGCGAAGCGCTGCCAGGCATCGCCCGGCATCTTGTCCAGCAGCGAGCGCTTCAGGTGCACCACCTCGTCGTGGGAGAAGGGCAGCACGAAATTCTCGTTGAAGGCGTAGAGAAGGCTGAAGGTCAGCAGGCTGTGGTGGTGGCTGCGGTAGAGGGGATCACGGCTCATGTACTCCAGCGTGTCGTGCATCCAGCCCATGTTCCACTTCATGGAGAAGCCCAGCCCCCCCAGCCAGACCGGGCGCGAGACCATGGGCCAGGCGGTGGACTCCTCGGCAATCACCATGACGCCGGGGTGGCGGGCATGGACCACCTCGTTGAGCTCGCGCAGAAAAGCGATGGCCTCGAGGTTCTCCCGGCCGCCGTGGATGTTCGGCAGCCACTCCCCGGCCGGGCGGGAGTAGTCCCGGTAGAGCATGGAGGCCACCGCGTCGACCCGCAGGCCGTCGATGTGAAACTCCTCCAGCCAGTACATGGCGCTCGCCAGCAGGAAGTTGCGCACCTCGTTGCGGCCGTAGTTGAAGATGTAGGTTCCCCACTCGCGATGCTCGCCCAGGCGGGGATCCTCGTGTTCGTAGAGGGCGCTGCCGTCGAAGCGCGCGAGGGCGTGGCGATCCTTGGGGAAGTGCCCCGGCACCCAGTCCAGCAGGATGCCGATGCCCGCCTGGTGGCAGAGGTCCACGAAGTAGCGGAAATCATCGGGCGCGCCGAAACGGCTGGTGGGCGCGAAGAAGCCGGTGGACTGGTAGCCCCACGAGGCGTCCAGCGGATGTTCGGTGACCGGCAGCAGCTCGATGTGGGTGAAGCCCAGCTCCCGCACGTGCTCCACGAGGCGGTGGGCCAGCTCCCGGTAGTTGAGGAACCCGCCCCCGGAATCGCGCTGCCAGGATCCCAGGTGCACCTCGTAGATGGACAGGGGCTGGTGCAGCCAGTCGCTCCCGGCCCGCCGCGCCATCCATTCCCCGTCCTGCCAGGCATGGCCGCTGGGCGCCTCCACGATGGCGGCCGTGGCCGGGCGCGGCTCGAAGCGCTGGCCGTAGGGATCGGTTTTCAGGACCACTTCGCCGGAGCCCCGGTTGCGCAGCTCGTACTTGTAGCAGGCATTGGGGCCGAGGCCGGGAATGAACAGTTCCCAGACACCGCTGCCTCCCCGTACCCGCATGGGGTGGCAGCGGCCGTCCCAGGCGTTGAAGTCGCCCACCACGCTGACCCGCTCGGCGTTCGGGGCCCAGGTGGCGAACAGCACGCCGGGGACGCCGTCCACCACCCGCGGCGCGGCGCCCAGGTGGCGGTAGACATGCCAGTGGTGTCCTTCCCCGAACAGGTGCAGATCATAGTCGGAGAGCTGGGGCGGGAAACTGTAGGGATCGAAATAGCGCCGCCGCTCGCCCCGGCCGTTGTCGCGCTCGAACTCGAGCCGCCCCGCGGGCAGGCTCGAGGTCTTTCCGCGCCACTCGAACAGGTCGGTCCCCGGGAGACGCTCCATGGGCAGGCGCCGATCGCCGGACAGGATGGCCTGCAGAGCGGTGTCGGGCGCGAAGGCGCGCACCACCGACTCGCCATCGGCGCCGGGATGGTGCCCCAGAACGGCGAACGGGTCGTGATGCCGGGCTTCGAGTAGTTTCTCTATCTCGGGGGTAATGGGCCTGCTCCATGGGACAGCGGGGTCGCCTCCGCAGGTGGTTGCCGGAGGGGCCGTGAGATTCACAATCCGGTCTCACTAGGGCGGGACAATCTTACAGCCCCTGAAGCCGACAAAGCCAGACTCGGCATCTCTCACGGGGCCGCCCGATACCCGGGCGGACGGGTCGGAAACGCCGTCCGCGGCCGGCGGCGGGCCGCTCCGGCCGCGGGCCTGACGGGTCCTGCGGCGGGAGCCGCCGGCCATGGCCCGGCGGCTCCCGCCGATCTCCGCGCCGCCCGGGCCCGCCCCGCGGGACCCGCCTCTCGGACACACTTGTTGAGGACCCTGAATCTGGCTTTGTCGGCGGCATGGGCAGTACCATACCGATGCGCCGCCGGAGGACCCAGACAAGGAGCCATGCCTATGCAAATCGACCATTCAGGCCGTTTTATCAGTCGCCTGACCCGGGACACCCTGGCACTGATACTGGCCGGGGGGCGGGGTTCCCGACTCAAGCAGCTCACCCTCTGGCGGGCCAAGCCGTCGGTCCCGTTCGGGGGGAAATTCCGCATCATCGACTTCCCCCTCTCCAACTGCGTGAATTCCGGGATCCGGCGTATCGGGGTCCTCACCCAGTACAAGGCCCACTCCCTCATCCGCCACATCCAGCAGGGCTGGGGCTTCCTGCGCGGCGAGCTGAACGAGTTCGTGGAACTGCTCCCGGCCCAGCAGCGCATCGAGACCTCCTGGTACGCCGGAACCGCCGATGCGGTATTCCAGAACCTCGACATCATTCACAGCCACGAGCCGGAATACGTCCTCATCCTGGCCGGCGATCACATCTACAAGATGGATTACGGCGAGATGCTCGCCTATCACGTGGAGCAGGGCGCGGACATGACCGTCGGCTGCATGGAGGTCCCGCTGGAGCGGGCCCGCGCCTTCGGGGTGATGGCCGTGGACGAAACCGGGCGGGTGGTCGATTTCTCCGAGAAACCGGAGGCGCCGCAGCCCATTCCCGGCAAGCCGGAGCTGGCGCTGGCCTCCATGGGCATCTACATCTTCAACGCCCGCTTCCTGGAGGAGCAGCTGGTCGCCGATGCCAACGACAGCTATTCGTCCCGTGATTTCGGCAAGGACATCATCCCGAAGGTGATCGAGAACCACCGGGTCGTCGCCTTTCCATTCCGCGATCCCCAGACCGGGAAGATGGCCTACTGGCGCGACGTAGGAACCGTGGACGCCTACTGGGAGGCCAACCTGGAGCTCATCGGGGTCACCCCGGAGCTCAATCTCTACGACGAAACCTGGCCCATCTGGACCCACCAGGCCCAGCTGCCGCCGGCGAAATTCGTCTTCGACGACGACGATCGCCGCGGCATGGCGGTCGACTCCATGGTCTCCGGCGGCTGCATCGTCTCCGGATCGCTGGTGCGCCACTCGCTGCTGTTCTCCAACGTTCAGGTCGGCTCGTTCTCACAGGTGCAGGACTCGGTGGTGCTGCCGGACGTGGTCATCGGGCGCAACTGCCGCATCACCCGGGCGATCATCGACGTGGGCTGCCAGATCCCGCCCGACACCCGCATCGGACAGGATCGGGAAGAGGATGCCGCGCGCTTCCACGTGAGCCCGGACGGCGTGGTGCTGGTCACCCCCGAGATGCTGGGCCAGGAGCGCCACCATGTCCTCTAAGGCGGACAAAGCCGGCGCTGGCAGGCTGCGGGTGGTGCTGGCCTGGCACATGCACCAGCCCCAGTACCGCGACCTGATCACCGGTGTCTACCGGCTGCCGTGGACCTACCTGCATGCGGTGAAGGACTACGTCGACATGGCCGCCCATCTGGAAGCGTGTCCGGGTGCCCGGGCGGTGGTCAATTTCGCGCCCATCCTGCTGGAGCAGATTTCCGACTACGCGGACCAGACCCGCGGCTACCTGAACAATGCCCGGCCCATATCCGATCCCCTGCTGGCGGCGCTCGTAAGCCCGGTCCTGCCGGTGGTCAACGATCAGCGCGCGGCGCTGATCCGGGCCTGCCTGCGCGCCAATGAGCAGCGGCTGATCCAGCGCTTCACCCCCTTCACCAAGCTGGCCCAGATTGCCCGCCTGGTGGTGGACAACCCCGACGTGCTCACCTACCTGGACGATCAGTTCCTCGCCGACATCCTGGTCTGGTACCACCTGGCCTGGCTGGGGGAATCGGTGCGCCGGGAGGACGGGCGGGTCCTGCGCCTGCAGGAGAAGGGCAGCGGCTACAGCCTGCAGGATCGGACCGATCTGCTGGGGGTGATCGCCGATGTCCTGGAAGGGGTGCTTCCGCGCTACCGGAAACTGGCCGAGGCGGGCCGGGTCGAGCTCTCGGTGACCCCGTACGCCCACCCCATCCTGCCGCTGCTGCTCGATCTCCGCAGCGCCCGCGAGGCCATGCCCGACGCGCCCCTGCCGGAGCTGAAGGCCTATCCCGGCGGACTGGAGCGCGCCCGGCGGCACGTGGAGGAGGGCGTCGAGACCTTCGAGTCCCATTTCGGTTTCCGCCCCAGCGGCTGCTGGCCGGCCGAGGGCGGGGTGAGCCGCGCGGCCCTGGCGCTGCTGGGCGAGCTCGGCTTCGACTGGGTGGCCAGCGGCCAGAGCGTCCTGCACAACAGCCTGCAGCGCACGGGAACCGCCTGGGAGACCGCCGAGGGGCCGGCGCTCTACCATCCCTACCGGGCCGAGAACCCGGGCCCCGCCTGCTTCTTCCGGGATGACGGGCTCTCCGATCTGATCGGCTTCACCTACGCGAACTGGCATGCCGACGACGCCGTGGCCGATCTGATCCGCCACCTCGAGACCATCGCCTCCCACTGCGCGCATCCGGAGCAGAACGTGGTCTCCATCATCCTCGACGGGGAAAACGCCTGGGAGTACTACCCGGAGAACGGGCAGTTCTTCCTCTCCGCGCTCTACAAGCGACTGGCCGAGCATCCCGGGCTGGACCTCACCACCTTCTCCGCGTGCATGGACAGCGAGGTGCAGATCCGCAATCTGGGCGAACTGGTGGCGGGCAGCTGGGTCTACGGGACCTTCTCCACCTGGATCGGGGACAAGGACAAGAACCGGGGCTGGGACATGCTCGGCGAGGCCAAGCGGGCCTTCGACGAAGCCGTGGCCGAGGGCCGGCTGATGGGCCGGCGGCTGCAGCTCGCGGAACGCCAGCTGGCCGTGTGCGAGGGCTCGGACTGGTTCTGGTGGTTCGGCGACTACAATCCGGCGGACACCGTCTCCGACTTCGAGCAGCTCTTCCGCCGCCACCTGAGCAACCTCTACCAGCTGATAGGCGTGGTACCGCCGGAATACCTCTCCCATACCTTCACCACCGGCAAGGGACGGCCACAGATGGGCGGCGTGATGCGCCCGGGGCAGGCCCAGGCATGAGGGGCGGGCATGCAGCCATGCTCGACCGCCGCCTCTCCGGGATCCTGCTGCATCCCACCTCCCTTCCCGGGCCGGGCCCCGCGGGCGGCCTCGGGGCCGAGGCCTACCATTTCATCGACTTCCTGGTCAGCGCGGGACAGCGCGTCTGGCAGGTTCTCCCCCTGGGCCCCACGCACGACGATCTCTCGCCCTACCAGACCCTCTCCGCCCACGCCGGCAACCCCTGCCTCATCAGCTGGGAACGGGTCGTGGCGGCGGGCTGGCTGCTCGAGGATGCGCTCGAG
>JAQVKR010000155.1 GCA_028694565.1 Gammaproteobacteria bacterium
GGTGCTCGCGCTTCAGATCGATGTCCATGCGCCCGGCCAGGGCGAAGGCCACCACCAGGGGCGGCGAGGCCAGGTAGTTGAGGCGCACCTCCGGGTGCACCCGGCCCTCGAAGTAGCGATTGCCCGAGAGCACCGAGCAGACCGACAGGTCGCCCTCGGCGATGGCCCGGCTGACGGCCGGGGGCAGCGGTCCCGAGTTGCCGATGCAGGTGGTGCAGCCGTAGCCCACGGTGTGGAAGCCCAGGGCCTCCAGGTGCGGCGTCAGCCCGGCGCGATCCAGGTAGTCGGTCACCACCCGCGAGCCGGGGCCGAGGCTGGTCTTCACCCAGGGCGGCACCGACAGTCCCCGCTCGTGGGCCCTCTTCGCCAGCAGTCCGGCGCCGATCATCACCGCCGGGTTGGAGGTGTTGGTGCAGCTGGTGATGGCGGCGATCACCACCGCGCCGTGGCCGAGGCCGGGCCCGCCGGGCTCCATCGCCACCCGCTTGTCCCGGGGACCGGCCTCGTCGTGGCCCTGCAGGTACTCCCCGAGGGCGGCCTCGACATTCGCTTTCACATCCGGCAGCGGGACCCGGTCCTGGGGCCGCTTCGGGCCGGCCAGGCTGGGCCGGACGGTGGCGAGATCCAGCTCCAGGACGTCGGTGTAGCGCGCCGGCGGGGCGCCGGCCTCGCGCCACAGCCCCTGGGCGCGGGCATAGGCTTCCACCAGCGCCACCCGGGTTTCGTCGCGCCCCGTCAGGCGCAGAAAGCGCAGCGTTTCCCCGTCGATGGGGAAGATGCCGCAGGTGGCGCCGTATTCGGGCGCCATGTTGGCGATGGTGGCGCGGTCCGCCAGCGGCAGGTGGACGAGGCCGTCGCCGAAGAATTCCACGAACTTGCCCACCACGCCGTGGGCGCGGAGCGTCTGGGTGATGGTGAGCACCAGATCGGTGGCCGTGGCGCCCTCGGGCAGCTCTCCCTCCAGGCGCATGCCCACCACCTGGGGTGTCAGCATGGAGATGGGCTGGCCGAGCATGGCCGCCTCGGCCTCGATGCCGCCCACGCCCCAGCCCAGCACCCCGAGGCCGTTGATCATGGTGGTGTGGGAGTCGGTGCCCACCAGGGTGTCCGGATAGGCGAGCCGCTCCCCTTCCCCCTCCGTCCCGAAGACGGTGCGGGCGAGATACTCCAGGTTGACCTGGTGCACGATGCCCATGCCCGGCGGCACCGCCTGGAAATTGGCCAGGGCCTTCTGGCCCCAGCGCAGGAAGGTGTAGCGCTCGTGGTTGCGCCGGAACTCCAGCTCGGTGTTGCGGGCAAAGGCCGCCGCCGTGCCGAAGGCGTCCACCTGCACCGAGTGGTCGATGACCAGTTCGGCCGGCTGCAGGGGGTTGATGCGGGCCGGATCACCGCCCATGCGCTCCATCGCCTCGCGCATGGCGGCGAGATCCACCACCGCGGGCACCCCGGTGAAATCCTGCATCAGCACGCGGGCCGGCCGGAAGGCGATCTCCCGATCGGGTTCGGCCCGGGGATCCCAGGCCGCCAGGGCCTCGATATCCCGGCGGGTCACGGTCTGCCCGTCCTCGTGGCGCAGGAGGTTCTCCAGCAGCACCTTGTGGGTGAAGGGCAGCGTGCCGACGTCGAACGGCCCGTCGAGGGCGCCCAGGCGCCAGTAGGTATAGCGGGCCGCGCCCACGGGGAGAACGGCACGGGCATCGAAGCTGTCGGACATGGAGTCCCCCTGTCTGACTGCGTGTCTGGATCGGGTGCCGGCGCCGTCCAGGATGCAGACCCCGGCGTCCCGTTCAGAAAGCATAGCGCGTCCGTGGGGACGGACGCGGACGGGTCTTGTGCGGCGCGGAAATGACGGGTATTTTGCTCGATAAGAAAATATGCTGGTATTCATAAGAAATTTCTATAAACCGGTTTTTCGTGGGGTATGAGGCACCGTTTGCCCGCCGGGGTGAGCCAAAAGGCGCGCGGTGCAGTACGATATGCGCCGGAAATTTCAGGTATGGAGGAAGTGCAGTGCTCGAAGCCTATCGCCGTCATGTAGAGGAACGCGCCGCAGAAGGCGTCCCGCCGCTGCCGCTCAGCGCCGAGCAGGTGGCCGCCCTGGTGGAACTGCTCAAGGCTCCGCCGGCCGGCGAGGAGGCGTTCCTGCTGGAGCTCATCACCGAGCGGGTGCCGCCCGGGGTGGACGAGGCGGCCTACGTGAAGGCGGCCTTCCTCGCCGACGTGGCCAAGGGCAGCGTCGCTTGCCCGCTCATCGGCCGGGTGCGGGCGGTGGAACTGCTGGGGACCATGCTCGGCGGCTACAACATCCATCCCCTCATCGAGGCGCTGGGGGACGAGGCGCTGGCCCCCGCCGCCGCCAAGGCCTTGTCCCACACCCTGCTCATGTTCGATGCCTTCCACGACGTGAAGGAGAAGGCCGACGCCGGCAACGCCCATGCCCAGGCGGTGCTGCAGTCGTGGGCGGAGGCGGAGTGGTTCACCAGCCGCCCGTCGGTGCCGGAGAAGGTGACCCTCACCGTGTTCAAGGTGCCCGGCGAGACCAACACCGACGACCTCTCCCCCGCCCAGGACGCCTGGTCGCGCCCGGACATCCCGCTGCACGCCAACGCCATGCTGAAGAATCCGCGCCCGGGTGTGGAGAACGCCCTGGCGCAGATCGCCGAGCAGAAACGGAAGGGCCATCCGCTGGTCTACGTGGGCGACGTGGTGGGCACCGGCTCCTCGCGCAAGTCCGCCACCAACTCCGTGCTCTGGCACATGGGCGACGACATCCCTTTCATCCCCAACAAGCGTGCCGGCGGCTACGTGCTGGGCGGCAAGATCGCCCCCATCTTCTTCAACACCATGGAGGATGCCGGCGCGCTGCCGCTGGAGTGCGACGTAACCGCCCTGGAGACGGGCGACGTCATCGACCTCTACCCCCTGGAAGGTGTCATCCGGCGCCATGACTCGGGCGAGGAGGTGACACGCTTCGAGCTCAAGACCGAGGTGCTGACGGACGAGGTGCGCGCGGGCGGACGCATCCCCCTCATCATCGGCCGCGGGCTCACCGATCGCGCCCGCGAGGCCCTGGGCCTCTCCCCCTCCGGGGTGTTCAAGCGGCCCCAGCCGGCCGCCGACTCCGGCCGTGGCTTCACCCTGGCCCAGAAGATGGTGGGCCGCGCCTGCGGCGTGGCGGGCGTGCGCCCCGGCACCTACTGCGAGCCGCGCATGACCACCGTGGGCTCCCAGGACACCACCGGCCCCATGACCCGCGACGAGCTCAAGGATCTCGCCTGCCTCGGCTTCTCGGCGGACCTGGTGATGCAGTCCTTCTGCCACACCGCCGCCTACCCCAAGCCGGTGGACATCCAGACCCATCACACCCTGCCGGACTTCATCGCCTCCCGCGGCGGCGTCTCCCTGCGTCCGGGCGACGGCATCATCCACTCGTGGCTCAACCGCATGCTGCTGCCCGACACGGTGGGCACCGGCGGCGACTCCCATACCCGCTTCCCCATCGGCATCTCCTTCCCGGCGGGCTCCGGCCTGGTGGCCTTCGCCGCCGCCACCGGCGTGATGCCGCTGGACATGCCCGAGTCGGTGCTGGTGCGCTTCAGCGGCGAGATGCAGCCCGGGGTGACCCTGCGCGACCTGGTGAACGCCATCCCCCACGCCGCCATCCAGCAGGGGTTGCTGACGGTGGAGAAGGCGGGCAAGAAGAACATCTTCTCCGGGCGCATCCTGGAGATCGAGGGGTTGCCGCAGCTGAAGGTGGAGCAGGCCTTCGAGCTCTCCGACGCCTCCGCCGAGCGCTCTGCCGCCGCCTGCACGGTGAAGCTGGACCGGGAACCCATCATCGAGTACCTCAACAGCAACATCACCCTGCTGAAATGGATGATTGCCAGCGGCTACGAGGATCAGCGCACCCTGGCCCGGCGCATCGAGGCGATGGAAAAGTGGCTGGAGAATCCGGAGCTGCTGGAGGCCGACGCCGATGCCGAGTACGCCGCCGTCATCGACATCGATCTCGCCACCATCCGGGAGCCCATCCTCGCCTGCCCCAATGATCCGGACGACGTGAAGCTGCTCTCCGAGGTGGCCGGCGACAGCATCGACGAAGTGTTCATCGGCTCCTGCATGACCAACATCGGCCACTACCGCGCCGCGGGCAAGGTGTTGGAGGCCTTCGGCGGCGCCGTTCCGACCCGGCTCTGGATCTGCCCCCCCACCCGCATGGACCAGCACCAGCTCACCGAGGAGGGCTACTACGGCATCTTCGGTCGTGCCGGCGCCCGCACCGAGCTGCCCGGCTGCTCACTCTGCATGGGCAACCAGGCGCGGGTCGCGGACGGGGCCACGGTGATCTCCACCTCCACCCGCAACTTCCCCAACCGGATGGGCAAGGATGCGCGGGTCTACCTGGGCTCGGCGGAGCTCTCGGCCGTGTGCGCCGTGCTGGGCCGCATCCCCGGCGTGGAGGAGTACCTGGCGCACATGCGGGGTCTCGACCCTCTGGCCGGCGATATCTACCGTTACCTGAACTTCCACCAGATTGCGGAGTTCAAGGAGGTGGCGGACAAGGTGATCCCCCTGGTCCAGGCCGGTCCCTGACCCGCAAGCCGGCCCTCGGCGGCTCGCCGGGGGGGCTCTGATGACTGATTCGTGGGCCCGGGACGGGCGGTGCGCAACAGGGGGGCTCAGGCCCCCCTGTTCATGTCCGCGTCATCCGGGACGGGCCGGGTCGTGCGGCTACGGCCGGAACGAAGTCCCGGGCCGCGGGCGGTGGACGTTCCCCGCCTTCGGGGGGCCGTCGAGCGCCGGGGGAAGCACGATTCGGAAAGTGGTGCCGCCAGGGCCGCTGCGCTCCAGGGTGAGATCACCGCCGTGGGCGCGGACGAGATCGCGGGCGGTGGCCAGTCCGAGGCCGGTGCCGCCGGCGCTCGCGGCGCTGGCGAAGGGCGTGAAGAGCAGTTCCCGGGCCGCGTCGGGAATTCCCGGGCCGTCATCCGAGAAGGTGATCCGCACCCGGCCGCCGGGCTCGGTGCCCGCCTCGATGCGCACGTTGCCGTGGCTGTCCATGGCCCGCACGGCATTGCGGCCGAGGTTCATGAATACCCGGTAGAGGCGGTCGTAATCGGCCTCCACCTCGAGCTCCGGCTCCACCTCCAGCGCCCAGCGCACATCCCCCTCCTCGCAGGGTTCCAGCGAGGCGCCCACCTCCCGCAGCAGATCCAGCAGGGGAAAGCGGCGCCGCTGGGGAACCGCCTGATCGCCCCGGGCCAGATCCAGGGTCTGGGTGCAGAGCTCCACGGCCCGGTCGAGGGACCCCACCAGCAGCGGCGTGACCCGCTTGACCCCGGGATCGTCCACCCGCTGCAACCGCTCGGCGATGAGGTCCGCGCTGTTGAGGATGCCGCGCAGGTCGTGGGTGATCTTGCTCACCGCCGTGCCCAGCGCCGCGAGCCGGGTTTTCTGGGCCAATGACTGGCGCAGCTCGGACTGCATGCGCGCCAGCTCCCGTTGCAGCACGCCGATTTCGTCGCCGCGGCGGGTGGGCGGCAGCATCCGGGCCGGGTCCTCGGGCGCCTTGCGATAGTCGACGAGATTGAGGGTCAGGCGGCGCATGGGCCGCACCATGAGCCACTGCAGCGTGGCGTAGACCAGCCCGGCGGTGATCAGGGAGATGACGATGGACAGGTTCAGGATGCGCCAGGAGTAGTCGACCATCTCCCGGAACAGGTTCTCCTCCCGGAGGAATATCTCGACCTTGATGCCGGGTTCGCCCCGGGCCGGAGTGATGACGGAGATGGTGCGCCTGCCGCCGGCGACCATCGTCATGAAGGCATCGCGGATCAGTTTCGGCGCGCCGGCCCCGTCGAGTTCGTAGCGGGCGTCCACCTCGGGCATGCCGCCGAGCATCAGCTCCGCCATCGGCCGCCACAACTCCACCGCCAGCACGCCGGACTGATGCAGCAGCTGCTGCTCCAGCTCCGGTTCCAGCCGCCCGGCCGGCGCCGCGTCGAGCGCCAGGGTCGCCAGGTGCGCCTCGTTGGCCCGCTCCAGCAGGAAGGACTGGCGGAACCGGGCGATTGAAGGGACGTAGATCAGCACCTCGCTCAGCATCACGAACAGGATGGTGAACAGGAGCAGCCGCGCCGACAGGCTGCGGCGCAGAGGAGGCAGGGTGGTCTCGGTGTTCCGGCTCAAGCGCTTCTCCCGCCCGTGGTCAGTGCCCGGCGGAACCGCGGTTCGCCACGATTCCCGGACTTCGCTGTAAGACCGTATGCCCCCTCGCCCTACCCTTCCCGATGGCGGCCTCCGCGCTTGATCCCGTGCGCGGCGACGGAGCCCTGTTTCACCCGTGCCACTAATGGAACACGTTCCGGATCACCTCGCTGACGAGCCCGGTTGTGGCCTGCATCAGCACCAGGTCGGTGCCCGTCTGCACCCAGTCGTAACCGTCGTGGTACGGCAGGGCGGAGCGCAGGTCGGGGTTGACGTAGCGCTTGGCGATTCCGGGCGGGAGGGGTTTGCCGCGGGCGAGATTCTTGCGGATGCCGGGCGGCAGCGGCTTGGCGCCGCTGTACAGGAGTTCGCGGCGCCGTTCGCTCAGCAGACCCTCGATGGCCGCCACGGTGAGGCCGGTGGTCACCAGATCCTCGGCGGGGCGGGCGTCCCGATCGCCCCTGCCGCGTTCCCC
>JAQVKR010000156.1 GCA_028694565.1 Gammaproteobacteria bacterium
CTTCGGCTTCACCCAGTTCGAGGTCAACCTCTCCACCCGCCCGGACAAGTCGGTGGGTTCGGACGCGATCTGGGACAAGGCCACCGCCGGCCTGAAGGGCGCGCTCGCCCGCAAGGGGCTCGACTATTCGGTGGACGAGGGCGGCGGCGCCTTCTACGGCCCCAAGATCGATATCAAGATCGAGGACGCCATCGGCCGCCAGTGGCAGTGCTCCACCGTGCAGCTCGACTTCAACCTGCCCGAGCGCTTCGATCTCGAGTACGTGGCCGAGGACGGCCAGCGCCGCCGGCCGATCATGATCCACCGCGCGCTGCTGGGATCCATCGAGCGTTTCTTCGGGATTCTCATCGAACACTACGAGGGAAAGTTCCCCGCCTGGCTGGCCCCGGTGCAGGCGGTGGTGCTGGATATTACCGATAGACAGGCCGATTATGCCCGGGAAGTGGAAGAATTCCTGAAAAAACAGGGATTCAGGGTGGCTTCCGACTTGAGAAACGAGAAAATCGGCTTTAAAATCCGCGAACACACGCTCCAGCGCGTGCCCTACCTGCTGGTGGTGGGCGACCGCGAGATGGAGCAACGGGCTGTTGCAGTGCGCACACGTTCCGGCGAAGACCTGGGTAGCCTCTCGCTCGAGGCATTCAGCGAACGGCTCGCCGATGAAGTGACGCGCCGGGTATAACTGGACTGGAGGATTAGCCGATCGCTGCAGAAAAGGAAACACGCCGAAACGACCAGATCACGGCGTCAGAGGTCCGCGTCATCGACGCGGAGGGTGAACAGCTCGGCGTGCTGCCCGTTCGCGAGGCGCTGCGCATGGCGGAGGAGGCGGAGCTGGATCTCGTCGAGGTCTCGCCGACGGCCAAGCCTCCGGTATGCCGCATCATGGATTACGGCAAGTTCTTGTTCGAGAAGAACAAGCAACGCCAGGTTGCCAAGAAGAAACAGAAGCAGGTCCAGATTAAGGAAGTGAAGTTCCGTCCAGGGACGGAGGAAGGGGATTACCAGGTGAAGCTTCGCAACCTGGTACGTTTCCTTAATGAAGGGGACAAGGCCAAGATCACGCTGCGCTTCCGCGGCCGGGAGATGGCCCACCAGGAGCTCGGGCTCAAGCTGCTCAACCGGGTTGAGCAGGATCTCGTCGAGCTCGGTGCGGTGGAACAGCGACCGCGCATGGAAGGCCGGCAGATGGTCATGGTGATCGCCCCGAAAAAGAAATGACGGCAGCCGCATGCGGCCGGCGTCACCATTATTAAACTCGAATGCGGAGAGTTTGCAGTCATGCCCAAGATGAAGTCCAACCGCGGAGCGGCCAAGCGCTTCAAGAAGACCGCCTCCGGCGGCTTCAAGCGCGGCCAGTCGCACCTGCGCCACATCCTCACCAAGAAGAGCAGCAAGCGTAAGCGCCACCTTCGCCACAGCACCATGGTGCACGAGGCCGATGTGGGTCTGATCAAACGCATGTTGCCCTACAGCTGAGCGAGCGGAGGTTTAAGCGACCATGCCCCGAGTCAAGCGCGGCGTGCAGGCACGTGCACGCCACAAGAAAGTTCTCAAGCAGGCCAAGGGTTACTACGGTGCCCGCAGCCGCGTCTACCGTGTTGCCAAGCAGGCCGTCACCAAGGCCGGCCAGTACGCCTACCGCGACCGCCGTCAGCGCAAGCGCCAGTTCCGCGCCCTGTGGATCGCGCGCATCAACGCCGCGGCCCGCGAGTGCGGCCTGTCCTACAGCCGGCTGATCCACGGCCTCAAGCTGGCCTCCGTGGAGATCGACCGCAAGGTGCTGGCTGACCTGGCCGTGTTCGAAAAGGCGGCGTTTGCCGCCATCGCCGAAAAGGCCAAGGCCAGCCTGGCCGGTTGACAGCCTTCCGGCACCCGTTGACCCGGGTGCCCTGTAACGGAGAAGGGGAAGGCAAGCGCCTTCCCCTTCTTTGTTTCAAACCGGCCCGGCGCAGCTGCCCGGCCGGCATGCGAAAGCGGAGCAAACCATGCAAGAGCTGTCGGAAATCCTCGCGCACGCGGAGCAGGCGGTATCCGACGCCGCCGACCTGGCCGCGCTGGACGGAGTCCGCGTCCGGTATCTCGGCAAGAAGGGCGCCCTGACCGAATACCTCAAGGGCATGGGCCAGCTGCCGCCCGAGGAGCGCCCGCGCGCGGGACAGGCGGTCAACGAGGCCAAGCAGCGCCTGCAGGGCCTGATCAAGGCCCGCGGCGACATCCTCGAGGCCGAGCGGCTCGAGCGCCGGCTGGCCGGTGAGGCGGTGGACGTCACCCTGCCGGGCCGGGGCCAGCCCCGCGGCGGCCTGCATCCGGTGACCCGCACCCTGCAGCGCATCGAGCGCATCTTCGCCGAGATGGGCTTCGAGGTGGCCGAGGGTCCCGAGGTGGAGGACGACTACCACAACTTCGAGGCGCTCAACATCCCGGCCCATCACCCCGCGCGGGCGATGCACGACACCTTCTACTTTCCCGACGGCCGGCTGCTGCGGACCCACACCTCGCCGGTGCAGGTGCGGGTGATGGAGTCGCGCAAGCCGCCCCTGCGCATCATCGCCCCGGGGCGGGTCTACCGCTGCGACTCCGACCTGACCCATACCCCCATGTTCCACCAGGTGGAGGGGCTGATGGTGGACGAGTCGATCAGCTTCGCCGACCTGAAGGGCATCCTCCACGACTTCGCCATGCGCTTCTTCGAGCGCGAGCTGGAGGTGCGCTTCCGGCCCTCCTACTTCCCCTTCACCGAGCCCTCGGCGGAGATGGACATCCAGTGCGTGCACTGCTCGGGCGCCGGCTGCCGGGTGTGCAAGCAGAGCGGCTGGCTCGAGGTGCTCGGCTGCGGCATGGTCCATCCGCGGGTGTTCGAGTTCGTCGGCGTGGACAACGAGCAGTACACCGGCTTTGCCTTCGGGTTGGGCGTGGAGCGTTTCGCCATGCTCCGCTACGGCGTGAACGACCTGCGCATGTTCTTCGAGAACGACTTGCGCTTCCTGCGCCAGTTCGCCTGAAAAAACAGTATAAACATAGGGAAGGAGGTTGAAGTTAATGTGCGTTGTGGGTATTTTCGACGCCGCCGTCCTCGTTCCCGCCGGAATGGATTGAAGCGACATGAGACTCAGCGAACAGTGGTTGCGTGAATGGGTCAACCCGCCGGTGGCCACGCCGGCCCTGGCCGAGCAGCTCACCATGGCCGGCCTCGAGGTGGACGCCGTGGAGCCCGTGGCACCCGCCTTCAGCGGTGTGGTGGTGGGCGAGGTGCTGGAGGTGAGACCCCACCCCGACGCCGACAAGCTGCGGGTGTGCCAGGTCGATGTCGGCGGCGCGGCGCCACTCGGAATCGTCTGCGGCGCGCCCAATGTGCGGCCCGGCATGCGCGCGCCGACCGCGGTGGTGGGGGCGGAGCTGCCCGGCGGCTTCCGGATCAAGAAGGCCAAGCTGCGCGGAGAGCCCTCCGCCGGGATGCTCTGCTCGGCGGCCGAGCTGGGCCTGAACGAGGACGCCAGCGGCCTCTGGGACCTGCCCGCCGACGCCCCGGTGGGCGAGGATCTGCGTGCCTGGCTGGGGCTCGAGGATCACTGCATCGAGGTGGATCTCACCCCCAACCGCGGCGACTGCCTGAGCGTGGCCGGCGTGGCCCGCGAAGTGGGCGTCCTCAACCGCGTGCCGGTGACGCCGCCGGCCCTGGAGCCGGTGGCGGCGACCTGCCCCGACACCTTCCCGGTCACGCTCGAGGCGGGGGACCAGTGCCCGCGCTACACCGGACGGGTCATCCGCGGCATCCGTACCGGCGTGAGCTCGCCGCTGTGGCTGCAGGAGCGGCTGCGGCGCAGCGGCCTGCGCAGCATCAGCCCGGTGGTGGACGTGACCAACTACGTGCTGCTGGAGCTGGGGCAGCCCATGCACGCCTTCGATCTCGATCGCCTGCGGGGCGGCATCGTGGTGCGCATGGCGCGCTCCGGCGAGCCCATCACGCTGCTCGACGGCCAGGTGCTGGAACTGGATCCGGAAACCCTGGTGATCGCCGACGGCGACCATGCCCAGGCCATCGCCGGCGTCATGGGCGGGGAGGGTTCCGGGGTGGAGGCGGAGACGGTGAACGTCTTCCTCGAGAGTGCCTATTTCGAGCCGGTGGCCACGGCCGGGCGCGCCCGCCGCCACGGCCTGCACACCGACTCCTCCCACCGCTTCGAGCGGGGCGTGGATCCGCAGCTGCAGGCCCGGGCCCTGGAGCGGGCCACCCGGCTGCTGCTGGATATCGTCGGTGGCGAGCCCGGGCCGCTGATCGAGGCGAAGGACGACGCCCACCTGCCCGCCGGGCGCGAAGTGAGCCTGCGCCGGGAGCGCATCGCCCGGGTCCTCGGCACGACGATCGCCGACGCGGAAGTGGGCGACACCCTGGAGCGGTTGGGCATGCGGGTGAGCGCCACCGCCGCCGGCTGGACGGTCAAGGTCCCCACCTACCGGTTCGACGTGGAGCGGGAAGTGGACCTGATCGAGGAGATTGGGCGCATCCACGGCTACGCCCGCCTGCCCGTGCGCCGGCCCACCGGCGAGCTGCTGATGCCCGAGCTGCCGGAAACGCGGGTCGAACTGGAGCGGATGCAGGGGGAGCTGGCCGCCCGCGGCTACCAGGAGGCGGTGACCTACAGCTTCGTCGATCCGAAGCTGCAGGCGGTGCTGGATCCGGGGCGGGAGCCCCTGGCGCTGGCCAATCCCATCTCCGCCGACCTGGCGGTCATGCGCACCAGCCTGTGGCCGGGCCTCGTACAAGCGTTGCGCTACAACCAGAACCGCCAGGAACCGATGGTGCGCCTGTTCGAGACCGGGCTGCGGTTCGTGCCCGTGGACGGCGAGCTGAAGCAGGAGCGCATGATCGGCGCCGTGGCGGCCGGTCTTTCCGCCCCGGAGCAGTGGAGCCTGCCGCGGCGCAAGGTGGATTTCTTCGACCTCAAGGCCGATGTGGAGGCGCTGCTGGCCCTGACCGGCGAGCCGGAGGCGTTCCGCTTCGTGCGCTCGACCCATCCGGCCCTGCACCCGGGGCAGGCGGCCGAGATCCTGCGCGGCGACGAGGTGGCGGGGCGGGTGGGCCTGCTGCACCCCGCCGTGGAGCGCGACCTCGACCTGGACGGCCCGGTCTACCTGTTCGAGCTGCGCCTGGCGGTGCTGGAGCGGGCGCGGCTGCCCGCCTTCCGCGAGCTCTCGCGCTTCCCCGCCGTGCGTCGGGATCTGGCCCTGGTGCTTGACGAGACGGTCTCCGCGGAGCAACTGGTCGCCTGTATTCGGGCGGTTGCGGGCGCGTCTCAGGAAGAGGTGAGAATTTTTGACGTTTATCGTGGCGAAGGCATTGATCCCGGAAGAAAAAGTCTGGCCATCAGCTTGACCTTCCGGGATCCATCGCGCACTCTTAATGAAGCTGAAATCAACGAAGCCCTGAAAAGGGTGGTCAATGCGTTGCAGACCGAACTTAATGCATCGCTTAGGGAGTGATAATGGCGCTGACGAAAGCCGATCTGGCTGAAAAGCTGTTCGAGGAACTGGGACTCAACAAACGCGAAGCCAAGGAGATGGTGGAGAGCTTCTTCGAGGAGATCCGCACCGCCCTGGAGGCAGGCGAACAGGTCAAGCTCTCGGGCTTCGGCAATTTCGACCTGCGCAGCAAGAACGAACGCCCCGGGCGCAATCCCAAGACCGGCGAGGAGATCCCCATCAGCGCCCGTCGGGTCGTGACTTTCCGGCCCGGCCAGAAACTGAAGGCGAGGGTCGAGGCCTATGCTGGAAACGAGCAATAACAACGAGCTGCCCGTCCTTCCGGGCAAGCGCTACTTCACCATCGGTGAAGTGAGCGAGCTGTGCGGCGTCAAGCCGCACGTGCTCCGCTACTGGGAGCAGGAGTTTCCGCAGCTCAAGCCGGTAAAGCGCCGGGGCAACCGGCGCTACTACCAGCGCCAGGATGTACTCATGATCCGCCAGATCCGCAGCCTGCTCTACGAGCAGGGCTACACCATCGGCGGCGCCCGGCAGCGACTCTCGGGAGAGGAGGCGCGGGAAGAGGCGTCCCAGGTGAAGCAGCTGATCCGGCAGTTGAGCACGGAGCTGGAAGAGGTGCTCGAGGGGTTGCGCCGCTGACCCGCAACGGGCGCTACGGAACGTTTCCATTCCGGGCCGTTTCCGGTATGATACCGCCCTCCAGCGCACCAGCAGGAGGCACTGGAAACTACCGCACGGGGCGTAGCGCAGCCTGGTAGCGCACCTGAATGGGGTTCAGGTGGTCGGAGGTTCAAATCCTCTCGCCCCGACCAATGAAATCAAGGGCTTACGAGAAATCGTAAGCCCTTTTTTCTTGCCTGATTTGGACTTGGGCATCAACTCGGGCATCAGTCCTGTATAGGATGCCCAAGTCCACGGAAACAGCGTCATGACCAACCCGTTCCACGCCCTCCCGGGGCGCCGTCTCCACCTCCCGCACCTCGCCTGTCCCGGCTGCGATGCCGGCGGCGGGGTCTGGCTGGTGGAACAGGAGTATGTGACCACCAGGGCCTGCACGCTCTGCGGCTGGGTGGAGGTGGCCGACGGTCACGTGGAGGGCCTGCAGGAGTTCAGGAGGCGGGTTCAGGCCGGGTGGGGGTAGGGGAGTCAACCAGCTCACCCCCGCCCGGCTGCAGGGCCT
>JAQVKR010000157.1 GCA_028694565.1 Gammaproteobacteria bacterium
TACCTGGTATTCGTGAAGAAGCTTCCCGTGCTGGCCAAACACGCGTGATGGCAGCCGACTGAACATTGGGGGAACCATGACCAACCGCATCATCGTCGATCCTGTCACCCGCATCGAAGGCCACCTCCGCATCGACTGCGAGATCAATGAGGGCAAGGTCTCCAAGGCCTGGGCCTCGGGCCAGATGTGGCGCGGCATCGAGCTCATCCTGCAGGGCCGCGACCCGCGCGACGCCTGGGTTTTCGCCCAGCGCATCTGCGGCGTGTGCACCACGGTGCACGCCATCACCTCGGTGCGCGCGGTGGAGAACGCGTTGGACCTGGAGGTGCCGCTCAACGCCCAGTACATCCGCAACATGATCATGGCGGCCCATGCGCTGCATGATCACATCGTCCACTTCTACCACCTCTCGGCGCTGGACTGGGTGGACATCGTCTCGGCGCTGGATGCCGACCCGAAGCAGGCGGCCCAGCTGGCCCAGAGCCTCTCGGACTGGCATCTCAACAGCGAACAGGAGATGCGCGCCGTCCAGGACCGGCTCAAGACCTTCGTCAGCTCCGGCCAGCTCGGCATCTTCGCCAACGGCTACTGGGGCCACCCGGCCATGAAGCTGCCGCCGGAGGTCAACCTGCTGGCCGCGGCCCACTACCTGCAGGCGCTCGAGTACCAGCGCAAGGCCAACAAGATCGTCACCATCCTCGGTTCCAAGACGCCCCACATCCAGAACCTGGCCGTGGGCGGCGTGGCCAACGCCATCAACCTCGACAGCCCCTCCACCCTGGGGATGGAGCGGCTCGCCTACATCAAGACGCTCATCGACGAGATCGGCGCCTTCGTCCGCAACGCCTACCTGGTGGACGTGGCGGCCATCGGCGCCCTCTACGCCGACTGGACCCAGTACGGGGCCGGCATCACCAACTACCTGTCGGTGCCGGACATGCCGCTGGACACCAAGGGCACGAAATTCGCCCTGCCGGGCGGCTATATCCGGGGCGGGGATCTCTCCACCTTCAAGGCCGTGACCAGCTACAACGACAGCTACTTCGAACAGGGGGTGAAGGAGAGCGTCAAGCACGCCTGGTACGAAGGCGGAAAAGGGGCGCTGCACCCCTACGAGGGCGAGACCATTCCCCAGTACACCGACTTCCAGGACGACGGCAAGTATTCCTGGGTGAAGGCGCCCACCTTCTACGACGAGCGCGCCCAGGTGGGCCCGCTGGCCAACGTCCTGGCCATGGCGGCCGCCGGGCACGGCCCCACCAAGCACTGGCTCGACTATGCGCTGAACCTGGCCGGGACCGTCGCCGGCAGCGAGATTCCCGTCGCGGCGCTGCACTCCACCATCGGCCGCCATGCCGCCCGGGCGGTGCGCGCCGCGGTGCTCTACGAAGCCCTCGGGGAGCAGTGGCAGCTGCTCATGGACAACATCGCCAGCGGCGACCTGGACACCTTCAACCGGCCGGTCTTCCCCAAGGGCGAGATCCGGGGCTTCGGCTTCCACGAGGCGCCGCGGGGCATGCTCTCCCACTGGGTGGTGATCGAGGGCGGCAGGATCAAGAACTACCAGGCCGTGGTGCCCACCACCTGGAACGCCGGACCCCGTGACGAGAACGACGCCATCGGCCCCTACGAGGCCTCCCTCATGGACAACCCGGTTGCGGACCCCGAGAAGCCGCTGGAGGTGCTGCGCACCGTGCACTCCTTCGACCCCTGCCTGGCCTGCGCCGTGCACCTGGTGGACACGGAGAACAACGAGCTGATCAAGGTGCGGGCGCTGTGACCGGGATCCCGGCCCGCGATCCGGCGCCCCGGATCCTGGTCCTGGGACTGGGCAACATCCTGCTCAGCGACGAGGGCGTGGGCGCGCGGCTGGCCGCGCGCCTGGCCCGGGATTTCAGCTTCGACGGCAACGTGGAGGTGATCGACGGCGGCACGTCGGGCATGGAGCTGCTGGAGCCCATCGCCGAGTGCGATGTGCTCATCGTGGTGGACGCGGTGAAGACCGGGAAGGCCCCGGGCACCCTGGTGAGGTTGACGGGGAACGCGGTGCCCGCCTTCTTCATGAACAAGGTCTCGCCCCACCAGGTGGCCCTGTCCGACGTGCTCGCCTCGCTGCGCCTGACCGGGGAGTACCCCGGGGAGGTCGTCATCCACGGCGTCGAGCCCGAATCCCTGGCCACCGGCCTCGAACTCACCCACACCGTGGGCGCGCGCCGCGACGAGCTGCTGGGCAACGTGCTGAAGGAGCTCGAGCGCCTGGGCCACCGGCCCCGGCGCTCCGCGCCGAGCTGCTCGGCGGCGTGAAGCGCCCGCGGCTCCCGCCGCGCGGGCCCGTGGCGCCATGGCGCTGGAGCGGACGCTCCGAACCGGAGCAGACGCGGCGGGCGCCGAGGCGGTAGAATCGGGGGGCGCCATGCCGGCGCCCCTTTGTTTTCGTGGCCATGACCCAGAACGCACCCTTTGCCGATCCGGAACAGCTGAGCCTGGAGCTGGAGGCGCGCTTCCGGCTCATCGGCGAGACGCGCATGCGCGATCTGCCCATCTACCGGCCGGACCTGGCCGTGGAGACCATCGGCTTCCGGGCCCATGGACCCTGGTGGGCGGGGGTGCTCATCACCCCCTGGTTCATGAACCTGCTCCTGTTCCCCCGCCTTCCGGAGGCGCCCGCGCTGCCCCCCGAGGGCGGCGACCTCCAGCTCGAGCTGGCCGGCCGCAGCGAACGCTTCCTCAGTTCGCGGGACGAGGTGCTCGGTGCCTACCTCGCCCTGTCGCTGGCCTCTCCCATGTCCGGCTTCCCCGACCAGGAGTCCGCCCGGGCGAGCGCCCGCACCGCCGTGACCGCCCTGCTCGAACCCCGCGCCGAAGCCCCGGGACAGGCGGCGGAGCCACGGGATCCCCGTCCCGCCACCGACCGGCGCGGATTTCTCAGGAAACTGTTCGGGGGCTAGCGCGGCCGCAACCCAAGGCGGGCCTCCTCCGGCCGCACGCAAGCGCCGGCCCATGGGCGGACCCGCGCCCGCGCTGCCGGCGCATCGCTTCCAACTCCTTTGACCCAGGTCATGGCGACCATTTCCGGCCATAGGCATTCTCTGTCCGTGCCATAAAATCCACATATGGCTCTTGGCGTGCGCCAACCCCGTCCGCGTCCAGGAGATCCGTACCGATGAAAAGCCGCCCGTGCGTGCTCATCGTCGATGATGAAGTGCGTTCGCAGGAAGCCATACGCCGCGTTCTCAGGGAGGAGTTCGACACCCTCACCGCCTCCAGTGCCGCCGATGCCGAGGCCCTGCTCAACAACGAGCTGATCCACGTCATCCTGTGCGACCAGCGGATGCCGGGGGAATCCGGAGTGGACTTTCTCAAGCGCGTCCGCGACTGCTGGCCGGATCCCGTCCGGCTGATCATCTCGGGCTATTCCGACTCCGAGAACATCATCGCCGGCGTGAACGAGGCCGGCATCTACCAGTACCTGACCAAGCCCTGGGAGCCCGACCGGCTGCTGGAGGTGGTGCGCGGCGCGGCCGAGCTGTTCCGCCTGCAGCAGGACAACCAGAACGTGAGCGTGGAGCTCAAGCGGGCCGCCCCCGCCCTGCAGCAGACCATCGCCGAGAAGCGCCGGATCCTGCAGCACCACTACGCCTTCAAGAGCATCATCCACGCGCCCGACAGTCCGCTGGCGCGCCTGTGCAGCCTGGCGATGCGCATCGCCGAGTACGACATCCCGGTGCTCATCACCGGCGAGTCCGGTACGGGCAAGGATCTGCTGGCCCGGGCCATCCACTACAGCAGCCCGCGCCGCGAGGGCGCCTTCGTGGCCGAGAACTGCGGCGCACTGCCGGATCAGCTGCTGGAGAGCGAGCTGTTCGGCTGCAAGAAAGGCGCCTTCACCGGTGCCTACGAGGATCGCATCGGGCTGTTCGAGCAGGCCGATGACGGCAGCATCTTCCTGGACGAGATCGGCGAGACCTCGCTGACCTTCCAGGTCAAGCTGCTGCGGGTCCTGCAAGAGGGGGAAATACGGCCGCTGGGCAACTCCCGCCGGCGACGGGTGGACGTGCGCGTCATCGCGGCCACCAACTGCGATCTGGAGTCCGCCGTCGCCGAACGGCGCTTCCGCCCCGATCTCTACTACCGCCTCGGCGCCTTTCCCCTGCACCTCCCCCCGCTGCGCAGCCGGCCGATGGACATCCCACTCCTGGCCGCCCATCTCCTGGAGCGCACGGCGGCCTCATTCCACAAGCGCATCACCGGCTTCAGCGACACGGTCCTGGCGCGGTTCGGCTCCTACGCCTGGCCCGGCAACGTGCGGGAAATGCAGAACGAGGTCCAGCGCATGGTGGCCCTGGCCGACGGACCGGTACTGGGCCCCGAGCTCCTCTCGCCCCGCCTCGGCAACGCCGTGGCCGCCACCGCCATGGACGGGGCGCGGCCACTGGGCCCGACGCTCGCCGACGGCATGTCCCTGAAGGAACAGGTGGAGAGTTTCGAGGAAGGGATCATCCGCGACACCCTGCGCCGTCACGGCTGGAACATCAGCCGCGCCGCCCGGGCGCTCGGCCTCTCCCGGGTCGGGCTGCGCGGCAAGCTGCAGCGTTACGGGCTCGAGCGGGTCAATTGATCCGGCGCGCCGGCCACCGCAGGAGGGGTCTGAATGAGCTCCGACCAGGACAGGCGTGAGGCAGTGCTGGCAGCGCTGTTCGACCCGGACGCCCCGCCCGTGGATACCGGCTGGCTGCGCGAGATATTCCGGGTCGAGGGAGTCCAGGCGGAGCTCATCGAGCGCGAGATCGAGCTGGAGCGCCAGAATCACAGCCTGCGCGAGGCGCAACAGTTCATCGAGAGCGTTCTTGCCTCCATCTCCGAGGTCCTCGTCGTCTGCGCCCCAGATGGGCGGGTGCAACAGGTCAACCACGCCTTCACCCGCCTCACCGGGCGCACCGGCGCCGAGGTCATCGGGCTGAACATGGCGGATCTCCTGGCGCCCGAGTCGCGCCACCTGACGGCCTTCTGGCCGGAGTTGCCCGCGCGCCCCTCGGCCTGCGAAAGGGAGGTGCGCCTGCTCGACCACGCCGGCCGCGCCAGCGAGCCGGTGATCCTCAACTGCGCCCTGCGCCGCGATCCCCGGGGGGACGCGGTGGGGCTGGTGCTGGTCGGGCGCCCGGTGGGCGAGCTGCGCCGCGCCTACCGGCGGCTGAACCGTGCCCACCACGAACTGCAGCAGGCCCAGCAGCGCATCCTGCAGTCGGAGAAAATGGCCTCCCTCGGCCGGCTGGTGGCGGGCGTGGCCCACGAGCTCAACAACCCGGTGAGCTTCGTCTACGGCAATGCCCACATCCTGCGCCGCTATACCCGCGCCCTGCGGGACTACCTGGAACTGGTCCACCGCGGCGTTGAACCGCCGACCCTGGCTCGCCAGCGCCGGGCGCTGGACATCGATGCCATCCTGGACGATCTTCCCTCGCTGGTGGACGGCATGGTGGAGGGAGCCACGCGGATTGGCGAAATCATCCGCAGCCTGCGCCATCTTTCACTGCGCGGGGGCCAGGAGCCGGAGCCGGTGAACCTGGCCGCGATCGCCACCACCGCCGCCCACTGGGTGGTGAAGGGGCTGGAGCGGCGTCCGGAGGTGGAGCTGGATCTGCCCGAGCGTCTGGTGGTGTTCGGCAATGCCGGCCAGCTGCACCAGGTGCTGGTGAACCTGGTGCAGAACGCGGTGGACGCGACGGCGGGGCTCGCCCGTCCCCTGATCCGGATTGACGCCACCACCGGCTCCGGCCACGCCTGGCTGCGGGTTCATGACAACGGCCCGGGTATGGCCGAGCGCGACCTGCCCCATATCTACGAACCCTTCTACACCACCAAGGACCCGGGACAGGGTACCGGCCTCGGACTCTGGATCTGCTACGAGATTGTGGAACACCACGGCGGCACCCTGGAGGCTGCGAACGGCCCCGACGGCGGCGCGCTGTTCACCCTCACACTGCCGTTGTCGGGGTGAAGGATCGGGTTACGGATGAAGGATAAAGGATGAAGGATGAAGGGGAGTAAATGATCGTCACCCTTTATCCTTTATCCGTGTCCCTGATTCCTCATCCCACCCAGACCCGGGCATTGCGGAACATGCGCAGCCAGGGGCCGTCCTCGCCCCAGTCGTCCGGGTGCCAGGAGTTGGTGACGCTGCGGAACACCCGCTCCGGGTGGGGCATCATGATGGTGAAGCGGCCGTCGGCGGTGGTCATGCCGGTAACGCCCTCGGGGGAGCCGTTGGGGTTGGCGGGATAGCGCTCCGTCGCCCGGCCCCGGTTGTCCACGTAGCGCAGCGCCACCAGCCCCGATTCCCGGGCCCGCGCCAGGTCGGCGGCGGCGCGGAACTCGGCCCGTCCCTCGCCATGGGCCACGGCGATGGGGAGTCGTGAACCGGCCATGCCCGCCAGGAACAGGGAGGGGGAATCGATCACCTCCACCAGGCTGGTGCGCGCCTCGAACTGCTCGGAGGCGTTGCGCACGAAGTGGGGCCAGAGCTCCGTGCCGGGTATCAGCTCGTGCAGGTTGGAGAGCATCTGGCAGCCGTTGCACACCCCCAGCGCGAAGGTGTCCGTACGCTGGAAGAAGGCGGCGAAGACTTCCCGGGCCCGCG
>JAQVKR010000158.1 GCA_028694565.1 Gammaproteobacteria bacterium
CACCGTCAGCAGCCGGTACTCGCCGCCGCTGAGCGGCACCACCACCCCCGCCGGGGAGACCAGCTGACGGCCGGTCACATCCAGTGTCCAGGCGGCGAAGCGCACCCGGCGGGTATCGGCGGGGAATCCTTCCGCCCGGGCGGCGCGCGCCCGGCGCAGGACACCCTTGATGCGCGCCAGCAGCTCGCGGGGGTTGAAGGGCTTCGGCAGGTAGTCGTCGGCCCCCATCTCCAGGCCGATGATGCGGTCCATGTCCTCGCCGCGGGCGGTGAGCATGATGATGGGCACCTCGGAGCGGGCCCGCAGGTTGCGGCACAGCACCAGCCCGTCGTCGCCGGGCAGCATGATGTCGAGGATCACCAGGTCCACCCGGCCCTGCTCCAGCTGCGGCCACATGGCACGACCATCGGCGGCGGTCGTCACGCGATAGCCGTTGCGGCCCAGGTAGTCCGCCAGCAGGCTGCGGATCTCCGGGTCGTCGTCCACCACCAGGATCTGTTCGCTGCGCTCCATGGGTGCATTGAAACCCGTTCACGGCCATTTGCATAGGTGCATCGGGTAACGGCGCGTAACGGGAGCGGCCACGGTTACATTGGGTTACAAAAAAGCGGGTCGGGGACATCCGCGGGTTACACGCGGGTGGTCTCCTGTACTCAGCGGAAGGCGGAGCGCCTTCGACAACAGAGGAGAGCCACCATGAAACGCACCACCAAGTACGCCGCCGTCGCCGCGGCACTGGGTATCGGTCTTGCGGCCGCCACCGCCCTCCAGGCCCAGGGACCGGGATATGGCTACGGCCCGTGCGGCGCCGGGCAGGCCTGGGGCCAGGGTTCCGGCCAGCAGGCGCCGGCCGGGCCCGGTTACGGGCCGTGCTGGAACCCGCAGGGCACGGGCCCCGGCATGATGGGCTCCGGCTACGGGCGCGGCCCGGGCATGATGGGTCCCGGCTACGGGGGACGCGGCATGCGTGGCCCGGGCATGATGGGCCCCGGCTATGGGCGCGGCATGGCCGGCCCCCGCGGCGGGATGGGCGCGATGGGCCTCACGCCCGACCAGGCCCAGGCGCGGCTCGACTATGTGAAGTCGCAGCTGCAGATCGGCCCGGAGCAGGAGGCGGCATGGGAGCGCTATGCCGCCGTGGTCAAGGGGCAGGCGGCCGAGCAGCAGTCGTTCTTCGAGAACCGCATCCAGCGCATGCAGGCCGCCCGCGCCATGCCCCTGGAGGAGCACATCAAGTTCCGCGACCAGATGATGCGCAGCCGCTTCGAGTCCCGCGACAAGACCGACAAGGCGGCCCTCGATCTCTACGGCCAGCTGACCCCGGAGCAGCGGCAGACCGCCGACTGGCTGCTGGGCGGCCGCTGGTGAGCGCTGCTCCGGAACCCTTGCCGGCGGGTCGGGTTCAGTGAACAGGTTGTCCGGACCGGCGGTCGCCGGTCCGGAACGGTTCGGATGGCGAAGGGATCCGCCCACGGCGGTTGCCGCGCCGGTCCCCGCAGCCGTCGATCGGTGCCGGAATGGAGCCGTTTTTTACCCGGCCCTCTTCACCGCGCGCCGCATCGGCTCGCAACCCTGTCTCCCGATGCGCCGGCCGCGTCTTTGAGCCACCCCTCCACACCCTTGCCGTTGCCGGCACAACCGCTATCCGTGGCCCGGACCGGGCGCGGAGGAGTGCGGCATGATGTCCGCACGTCGTCTTGATGGCCGGTTCGGACCGTTCTTCGGCCGCGGTCCGTTTGGATTGCCGTTCTGGATTCTGGCCGTTGCATTGGCCATTCTGGTGAAGAAGGCATTGGCCGCCGGTGGTGGCCGATAACCGTGGGGCGCGCACCGTGCGCGTCCGCCTGGGAATTCTGATGATGGAGGTCTCCCGATGTTCAGAAAGAATCTGCTTGCAACGCTGCTGTGCGCCGGCTTCATGGCCCCGGTGGCATCGGTTCTGGCCGCAGAGGCCGCCTCGCCGGCTCAGGCGGCGGGCGAGCCGCCGGTCATCGCCGGGGCGATGGGACCCGGAATGGCGGGGCCGGGTGCGATGACACCCGGGGCGGCGGGTGCTGCCGGGGACGCTGCGGCCGATGCGGGCCAGGCGCCATCAGCCCCCCCGGCCGGCGCTGGGAATGCCCTGCCCTGCATGGCGGGTCCCGGAGCCATGGGCCCGGGCATGGGTCCAGGCATGTGGCAGGGCATGATGGGGCCATGCATGCAGCGGGGCATGGCGGGGCCGGGCATGGGGCAGGGCATGATGGGTCCGGGCATGCAGCGGGGCATGGTGGGTCCGGGCATGCAGCGGGGCATGATGGGGCCGGGCATGCAGCGGGGCATGATGGGGCCCGGGATGGGTTCCTCCGCTCTCGGGAGCGATGCGCGGGTGGTGGAGCTGCTGGAGCGCATCGATGCCCGCCTGGCCCGTATCGAGGCGGCGCTCGGCGGCCTGGGCGGACCGATGCCGCGGCCCTGAGCGGCGCCGTGGAGCGCCGGCTGCGCCTCGGGGGCGCAGCCGGTCCCGCGGCGGCCGCCGGGGCTGCCGCGCGCCAGGGCCGCCCGGTTCATCCGCCTTCAGTGGCAGGGGTGGGGCCCGAAGCCATCCGCGCGCCCGTCACCCGGAGCCGGGAGCGATGATTGTGGCGCGTGGCTCCATGCCCTATCCTCGACGGTGTTCCCACCAGCCGAAGAGGGGCTCTTCATGCCGACCGAGGCCACCGGTCGTCGCACCCGCGCACCGGCTCCCCGGTCGCCCCGCTGGCTCTTCCCGCCGGGCTACCGGGGGTTCGCGGGCCGGCGCTGGGTGGCCATCACCCTGCGCTCCTTCCACCTGCTGGGCGTGGCGGGCCTGGGCGGTCTGTTCCTCTACTCGGCGCCGCGGGAGGCATGGCTGCCCTACCTCTGGCTCACCGTGGGCAGCGGCGGGGCGCTGGCGCTGCTGGAAGTCTGGTCCCATGGCGTGTGGCTCATCCAGCTGCGCGGGGTGGCGGTGCTGGCGAAGCTCGCTCTGCTGGCTCTCGCTCCCTGGCTGGCGCCGGCCGCCGCCCCCTGGCTGCTGGCCGCGGTGATCGGCATCTCCGGGGTCTTCTCCCACGCCCCGGCCGCGGTGCGCTACTACTCCCCCTTCCACGGCCGCCGGGTCGAAGTGCCGGAGTGATTCATCGGCTTGCCACAGGGATCACAGGATTCACCGAGGGGGGCCGGGATGACGGGTCGGCCCGGCGGCTCCTGCCGGCGAGGGGTTCCGGTCCGGGATCCGCGGTTCAGAGCCGGCACCACATCGCTGTGCCCCCTGCGGCAACAACGTCTTCGTCAGGACGCCGGCTCCAGGGTGAAGACCCCGCCCAGCGCCTGGCGGATCTCGGCCAGGGTGAGGTGCCGGGCGTTGCCCACCGGGTCCTGCAGGTGGCCGCAGGTGAGGCGCAGCACATCGGGCTGCAGCGCCGAGCCGAGATGGAAGCGGGTGGCGTAGGTGACGTGGCTGGGCTGACCGTCCTCGCTCCAGTCCAGGGCGGCCAGCCGCACCGGCGCCGGCAGGCCGAGCACCAGATCGATGCGCCGCTCCACCCGGGTGACGGTGAAGGTGTCCGGGACCACCTCCAGGGGACGCGCCACCCGCAGTCGGTGCTCGAACTTGCACCAGGGCTCGAACTGATCCACCCCGCCGTGGGGCAGCACCTCGCCCGCCTGCAGCCAGACGCTGACCCCGTTCGGCGGAATGGTGAGGGTCCGGTGCAGGATCAGCCGCGAGCCGGCGGGCGGGACGTACCAGGGCGAGGCGGGGTCGCGGACCGCCAGCGGCTGGCAGGCGGCCAGGGCAAGGGCCGCCAGGGCGGCGGCAAGGGCGAAGATGCGCCGGTTCATGATCAACCTCCTTGCGGTCGCCCTTCGCCGCGGGTTCCGGCGGCAAGGGACTGTATGACCGCGGATTGCGCTGATTTGCGCGGATTTCCTACCGGTTCGGCAATGGGGTGTATCCCGTGGCGTCCGCTCCCGCGCTCCCATGGGTTTCGGCCGGTTGCGCAATCACCATTATGGTCGGATGCGGCCCCCGCCGCGACCTGGGCGGCGACAATCGGCCCGGCCCGCGGCCAATCGGACCCCGTCCCGTTGCGCGCATCCACCGCGGGCGCGGTTTCAGGTATGGTATGGCTCTTTGACAGCCGACCGGGAAAGAGGCTCCATGACCATCCATCTGCAACTGGTGCCGGTACTCGCGCTGGCCGCCGGCGTCGCCATCCTGGTGGTGCCGCGGCTGCTGAACTACATCGTGGCCGCCTACCTCATCGCCATCGGGGTGATCGGGCTGATCCGCTGAGGCGCCGAGCGGTGAGCGCCCCGCCGCCCTACTTCGCCTACGGCTCCAACCTCCACCCGCTGCGGCTGCGGCGCCGGACGCCCTCGGCCCGCCTGGCGGGGCTGGCGGTGCTGGAGGGGCACCTGCTGCGCTTCCACAAGCGCAGCGATCGGGACGGATCGGCCAAGTGCGACGCCTGGCGCACCGGTCGGCCGGAGGACCGCGTGCTGGGGGCGATCTACCACCTGCATCCCGATGAGGTGGAAACGCTGGATCGCTTCGAGGGCGTGGGCAGCGGCTACCTGCGGGAGGTGGTGGAGGTGCTGATCGACGGCGTGCCCCGGCGCGCCTTCACCTACCGGGCCCAGGCCAGCCATGTGGATCCCGCGGTGCGGCCCTACGACTGGTACCGGGAGTACGTCCTGCGCGGGGCGCGCTACCACGGCCTGCCGGCCGCCTACCTGCGCCGCATCGAGTCGGTGGCGGCGATCCCCGACCCGGATCCCGAGCGGGGCCCGCGGGAGCTCGCCCGGGCCCTGGCCCTGGAGACAATCCACCCATGAACGTGGTCTTCTTCGCCATCGTGCTGACGGCGTTCCTGGCCACCGGCTGGAGCCAGCTGGCCTGGGATCCGGCCGGCGGCGGCACGGCGCCCATGGAGGCGCTGTCCACGGCGATGGTGGACAGCGCCGCCGGGGCGGTGGACCTGGCCATCGGCCTCGTCGGCGTGATGACCCTGTTCCTCGGCCTGATGAAGGTGGCGGAGGCGGGCGGCATGCTCACCTTCATCGCCCGCCTCATCCGGCCCCTGATGACCCGCCTGTTCCCGGACGTCCCGGCCGAGCATCCGGCCATGGGGGCGATGATCCTCAATCTTTCCGCCAACGCCCTCGGGCTCGGCAACGCCGCCACGCCGTTCGGCATCCGCGCCATGCAGGAGCTCGACCGGCTCAACGACCGGCCCGGCGTGGCCACCGATTCCATGGTGCTGTTCCTGGCCATCAACACCTCCAGCGTCACCCTGCTGCCCACGGGGGTGATCGCCCTGCGCGCGGCGGCCGGATCCGCCGACCCGGCGGCGATTCTCCCCACCACGCTGTTCGCCACCCTCTGCTCCACCGCCGTGGCCATCATCGGCGCGCGGCTCTACCGGCGCCTCTTCCCCCTGCCGCCGCTCACCGCCGGGCCGCCCCCGGGGGCGGGGCCGGAGGCCCCGGCGGCGGACGGCGGCGGGGCGGCCGAGCCCCTGCCGGAGGAGGCCGGCCAGGCCTATCCGGTGTGGGTCTCCTACCTGGCCCTGGCGGCGCTGGTGGGGCTGGTCCCGGTGACGGTGGCCTACGGCGAGGTCATCTCGCCCTGGATCCTGCCGGGGCTGATGCTGGGCTTCCTGGCCTTCGGCGCGGCGCGACGGGTGCGCATCTACGAGGTGTTCGTGGAGGGGGCGAAGGAGGGCTTCCAGGTGGCGGTGCGCATCATTCCCTACCTGGTGGCCATCCTGGTGGCGGTGGGCATGTTCCGCGCCAGCGGCGCCATGGATGCCCTGGTCTCGGTCATCGGCGGCATGACCTCCCGAGTGGGCCTGCCGGCCGAGGCGCTGCCCATGGCCCTGCTGCGGCCCCTGTCCGGCTCCGGCGCCTACGGCATCATGGCCGCCATCATCAACGACCCGGCCATCGGCCCCGACAGCTACGTGGGCTACCTGGTGAGCACCCTGCAGGGCTCCACCGAAACCACCTTCTACGTGCTGGCGGTGTACTTCGGCGCGGTGCAGGTGCGGCGCATCCGCCACGGCCTGGCCACGGCCCTGACCGCCGACGCGGCGGGGATTGCCGGGGCGGTGGCCGCCTGCAGCTACCTCTTCGGCGGGGCGGGGTGATTCTTTGCCACGGGGGCACGGAGAACACGGAGGTTGAGATTTCGTGCCCGGGAGCGATAAAGGCAACCGGGGCGCATGGCTGGGGCAGTCATCCTCCCGGTCGATCTGTCACTGTGTTCTCCGTGCCCTCTGTGGCGCGATCTGTCCTGCCCTTCAGGTCCAGCTGGTGCGGCCGGTGGTGTGGATCTGGCGCACATTGCTGGCGGCGAACCCGCCCTCGTCGCGATCGCTCTCCCGGAGGTAGAACTCGAAGATGTTCTCCCGGTTGAGGAGGTGATCGGGGCCGATGCCCTCGGCCAGCTCGTTGGCATGGCAGAAGACGCTCTCGTAGGGCGAGCCCGGCTCCCGGGTGTCAGTGATCCAGATGTTGGGATCGATGCGCTTCATGAAGCGCAGGAAGCCGTAACCCTTGTCCGGAAACCACTTGATGCACACGCCGCGCACCACCGCGCCGGC
>JAQVKR010000159.1 GCA_028694565.1 Gammaproteobacteria bacterium
GCCCCCGGCCTCGCCGGCCGCGACACGGGTGCGGCGGATGTAGTCCAGCAGTATGTCTTGCCGTGGTCCACGTGGCCCATGATGGTCACCACCGGGGCGCGCGGGGACTCCTCGCCCTTGGCCTCGGCGGCGGCCACCACCTCCTGCTCCAGGGCGTTCTCCCGGAGCAGCTTGGCGGTATGGCCCATCTCCTCCACCACGAGCACGGCGGTCTCCTGGTCGATCACCTGGTTGATGGTGGCCATGGCCCCCATCTTCATCAGGGTCTTGATCAGGTCCGCGGCCTTCACCGACATCTTCTGGGCCAGTTCGGCCACGGTGATGGTCTCGGGGATGGTCACCTCGCGCACCACCGGCTGGGTGGGCATGGAGAAGCCACCCCGGGTCTCCAGGGTGGAGGGGCGGCCCCGGCTCGGCTTGCCCCGGCCACGCCGTCCGGTCTTGCCCGGCGCGACATGCAGCTCGTCCCACCCGCCGGCCGCCTTGCCGGCGCGGCCGCGCCGCGCGCCACGCCCCTCTTCGGCCTTGCGCACGGGTTTCTCCGCCTCGGCCTTGCGCCGTGGCTTCTCCTCCTCGCCCTTGCGCACCGGCTTCTCCGCGGCCGCCGGCGCTGCCGGCCCGGCTTTCTGCCGTGCCGCTTCCTCGGCCTTCAGGCGGGCCTCCTCCTCGGCCTTCAGGCGGGCCTCCTCCTCGGACTTGAGGCGGGCCTCCTCCTCGGCCTTGAGATGCGCCTCCTCCTCGGCCTTCAGGCGGGCCTCCTCCTCGGCCTTCAGGCGGGCTTCCTCCTCGGCCTTGAGGCGGGCCGCCTCGTCCTCGCGGCGGCGCTGGGCGCCTTCGAAAACCGCCCGCTCCTCCGATTCGCGGCGCTCGCGCTCCGCGGTCACCTCGGCCAGCTGCTCGGCCTCCATGGCCTGGACCACGCTGCGCTTCACGTAGGTGCGCTTCTTGCGCACCTCCACCGCCACGGTCTTGGTCGTGCGTTCACGGCCCTGCCCGCTCGCGATCTTGAGCTCGCTCACCTCGCGGCGCTTGAGGGTGATTTTCCTGGGTTCTGCCGCGGCTTCACCGTGGTTGCGCTTCAGGTAGGTGAGCAGCTTTTGCTTTTCCTCGTCGCTGACGGATGCATCGGGCCCAGCGACCTGGACGCCCGCCTCGTCCAGCTGCGTGAGCAGCCGGTCGACAGGAACGCCCACGACCTCAGCCAACTGTTTGACGGTGACTTCTGACATATTCAACTTCTCCCGCGCCCAAGACAGGTGCGCATCTTCGACGTTACTGCTCGTCGGCAAACCAGGGGGCGCGCGCGGTCATGATGAGGCTGGCGGCGCGCTCCGCGTCCATGCCCTCGATCTCGAGCAACTCATCCACCGACTGCTCCGCCAGGTCGTCCATCGTGACGATGCCGCGGCTGGCCAGCAGATAGGCGAGATGGCGATCCATGCCCTCCATGGTCAGCAGATCCTCGGCCGGCTCGGAGGACTCCAGCTGCTCCTCGGAGACGATGGCCTGGGTGAGCAGGACGTCACGGGCACGGTTGCGCAGTTCGTTGACGATATCCTCGTCGAACTCCTCGATCTCCATCATCTCGTTGATGGGGACGTAGGCCACTTCCTCGAGCGTGGAGAACCCCTCCTGGGCGAGGATGGTAGCCACTTCCTCATCCACATCAAGCTGGTCCATGAAATTCCTGACCAGCGCCGCGGCTTCGCTTTCGCTCTTGGCCTCGGCCTGCTCGACGCTCATCACGTTCAGCACCCAGCCGGTGAGCTCGCTCGCCAGCCGGACATTCTGCCCGCTGCGGCCGATGGCCTGGGACAGCTGCTCTTCGGCCACCGCCACATCCATGGCGTGGGAGTCCTCGTCCACGACGATGGAGACCACTTCCGCCGGGGACATGGCGTTGATGACGAACTGGGCCGGGTTCTCGTCCCAGAGCACGATGTCCACCCGCTCGCCGGACAGCTCGCCGGAAACGGCCTGGACCCGCGAACCGCGCATGCCCACGCAGGCGCCCACCGGATCGATGCGGGGATCGTTGGACTTCACCGCGATCTTGGCCCGGGAGCCGGGATCGCGGGCGGCGCCGCGGATCTCGATGAGCTCCTCGCCGATCTCGGGCACCTCGATCTTGAACAGCTCCACCAGCATCTCCGGCCGGGTGCGGCTGACGAACAGCTGCGGTCCCCGGGGCTCGGAGCGGACGTCGTAGAGGTAGCCGCGCAGGCGATCGCCGGGGCGCACCGCCTCGCGCGGGATCATGTCCTCGCGGGAGATGAAGCCCTCGGCATTGTTGCCCAGGTCCAGCACCACGGTGCCGCGCTCGGCCTTCTTGACCACGCCCATCACCAAGGTGCCCACGCGATCCTGGAAGGCGTCGACCACCCGCGCCCGCTCGGCCTCGCGCACCTTCTGCACGATGACCTGCTTGGCGGTCTGGGCCGCGATGCGCCCGAAGGCGATGGATTCCATCGGCTCTTCCACCGCCCCTCCCGGCTCGATGCCGGGGACGCGCTGGCGGGCCTCTTCCAGCGACAGCTGCGCCTCGGGATTCTCGATGCCCTCCTCGGCCTCGACCTCGGGATCAACCACCTCCCAGCGGCGGAAGGTCCGGTAGTCCCCGGTCTTGCGGTCGATGGCGACCCGCACATCGATGTCGCCACCGTGGCGCTTCTTGGTGGCCGTGGCGAGCGCCGCCTCCAGCGCAGCGAAGATCACGTCCTTGTCGACGCCCTTCTCGTTGGAGACCGCCTCAACAACCAACAAAACCTCTTTGCTCATAGCTACCGCCTCAATCTGCCTCAGCAGGCCTCAAATCAGGTCGTCTCGGGTACCAGGTTGGCCTTGTCGATACCCGATAACGGAAGCTCGTACTCGACTTCCTCGTCGATGACGATAACCTTGTCCCCGCGAACACCGGCCAGCGCGCCGGAAAACTTCCGCCGCCCCTCGATGGGCAGCGCCATGCGGATGCGCACCCGGTTTCCGACGTACCGCTCGTAGTGCTCGCGCTTGAACAGCGGCCGATCGAGCCCCGGGGAGGAGATCTCGAGGGCGTACTGGCCGCGGATGGGATCCTCCACGTCGAGCATGCCGCTGACCTGGTGGCTGACCGCCTCGCAGTCGTCCAGCGTGATCCCCTGCTCGGAGTCGATGTAGATCCGCACGAGCGACCGCCTGCCCTGTGACAGGTGCTCGATACCCAGCAGCTCGTAACCCATGGCGGTCACGGTCGGCTCGATGATTCGCTGTAGTTCGGATGCCTTCCGGCTCAACCCAGTCACCCAGGAAAAAAAAATGGGCACAAGGCCCACTTTGAGTTCAGACCGCCCCGTTCGGAGCGGCGCTTGACCGCCGGCGGCCGGGTTGCGCCGGTTACCCTCACCCGCGCGCCGCCGCCAGCCGGAGCCATTCTGAGGAGCCCCGGCCCGCCCGTCGGCGGGCCCGGGAACCCCTAACAAAAAGCCCCTCTGAAGGGGCTTCTTGTCAAAACCTTGGTAGCGGGGGCAGGATTTGAACCTGCGACCTTCGGGTTATGAGCCCGACGAGCTGCCAGACTGCTCCACCCCGCATCAGAGGACTGGTATTCTAGTGGCACGCCTGCCCGAGCGCAACCCCTTCACCCCTCTCCGGGGCAGATATTTCCCTTTTCAGAGCCCGAATGCGCTGTTGCAGACGGCGAACAGCGCGCCCGGGAAGATGCCCAGCGCCAGCAGCGCCAGCCCGTTGGCGCTGATCACCAGCCGCAGGTCGCCACCGGCCTCGAGCGGGGCGGCGTCCTGGGCCGGCTCGAAGTACATCAGCCGCACCACCCGCAGGTAGTAGAACGCGCCGATGACGGAAAACACCACCGCCACCACGGCCAGCCAGACCAGGTCCGCGCCCACCGCCGCCTGCAGCACCGCCAGCTTGGCGTAGAAGCCCACCGTGGGGGGCACTCCGGCCATGGAGAACATCAGCACCAGCATGATGAAGGCGAACCACGGACTGCGCGCCCCCAGCCCCCGGAAATCCTCCAGGCGGTCGGCCTCGAAGCCGTTGCGGGAGAGCAGGATGATCATGCCGAACCCGCCGGCCGCCGTCAGCGCGTAGGTGACCGCGTAGAACATGGCCGCCGAGTACCCCATCGCGGTTCCGGAGAGAACGCCGAGCAGCAGGAAACCCATGTGGGAGATGGTGGAGTAGGCCAGCATCCGCTTCAGGTTGGTCTGGGCGATGGCGATCACGTTGCCCACCGCGAGCGAGAGGATGACCAGCACCACCAGCAGCCCCTCCCAATGGGGCTGCAGCCCGCCCAACCCCTCGGCCAGCAGGCGGATCACCATGGCGAAGGCGGCCACCTTGGGGGCGCTGCCCACGAACAGGGTGACCGGCGTGGGCGCACCCTCGTAGACATCGGGCACCCACATGTGGAACGGCACCGCCCCGAACTTGAAGCCGATGCCCACCACCAGGAACACCAGGCCGAACTGGAACACCAGCCCGCCCTCGCCGGCCGCGGTGCTCTCCGCCACCCGGGCCAGGTCCAGGCTGCCGGTGGCGCCGTAGAGCATGGACATGCCGTAGAGCAGCATGCCCGAGGCCAGGGCGCCGGTGACGAAGTACTTCATGGCCGCCTCGGAGGCCTGCGACGAGTCGCGGTTGAAGGCCACCAGCGCGTAGAGGGACAGCGACAGCAGTTCCAGGCCCAGGTACACCAGCAGCAGGTTGCGGGCGGAGATCATCACCATCATGCCGAGCACGGCGAACAGGCCGAGCACGAAGAACTCCCCGCGCAGCAGTTCCCGCACCCGCAGGTAGTCGCGGGAGTAGAGAAAGGCCAGGAACACGGTCAGGTAGATGAAGGCCTTGAGCACGTGCCCCACGTCATCGGCCACGAACATGCCGCTGAAGGTGACGGCCGTCCCGGCGCCGTACTGGCCGAGGCTGAGCACCGCCGCCCCGACCAGGGTGGCCTGGGAGAGCAGGTAGGTGACCACCCGGGTGCGATCATTGAGAAACAGATCCAGCACCAGGACCAGGCAGGCCATGGCCAGCACGAACATCTCCGGCAGGGCCGGGCTGAACTGGGGCACTTCGAAGCTCATGCAACCTCCGGGTTACATCACGCCAGCGACGGCGCGCGGGGTGCGCGTCCCGTCCGGGTTCCTCAGGGTAACTTGCTCTGCATCATGTGGACCACGAGGTTGTCCACCGAGGCATGCATCACGTCCAGCAGCGGCGCCGGCCACAACCCGACCACCAGGACGGTCACGGCCAGCAGCGCCAGCACCAGGCGCTCGCGCAGGTTGATGTCCTTCAGCGCCGCCACCCCCTCGTGCACCACGGCGCCGAACAGCACCCGCTTGTACATCCACAGGGTGTAGGCGGCGCCCAGGATCAGGGTCACCGCCGCCAGGAAGGCGATCCAGAAACTGGCCTTGAAGCTGGCTAGGATCACCATGAACTCCCCCACGAAGCCCGAGGTGCCGGGCAGCCCGGCATTGGCCATGGCGAACAGCATCATGAAGGCGGCGAAGGACGGCATGGTGTTGGCCACGCCGCCGTAGTCGCGGATCTGGCGCGAGTGCAGCCGGTCGTACATCACGCCCACGCACAGGAACAGCGCGCCGGAGACGAAGCCGTGGGAGATCATCTGCACCAGCGCGCCCTCGATGCCCATGGCCGCGCCGCTGGTGCTGCCGGTGGCAGCCAGGATGGTGAAGGGAATGAAGAAGCCGAGCGTCACGAAGCCCATGTGGGCGATGGAGGAATAGGCGATGAGCTTCTTCATGTCCTCCTGCACCAGCGCCACCAAGCCGATGTAGACCACCGCCACCAGGGACAGGGCGATCATCAGGCCGTCGAGCGAGGCGCTGGCGTCGGGAGTGATGGGCAGGCTGAAGCGCACGAAGCCGTAGGTGCCCATCTTCAGCATGATGGCCGCCAGCACCACCGAGCCGCCGGTGGGCGCCTCCACGTGGGCGTCCGGCAGCCAGGTGTGCACCGGCCACATGGGCACCTTGACCGCGAAGGCGAGCAGGAACGCCAGGAAGATGAGCACCTGGGCGGTCATGCCGAGCGGCAGCGTGTGGAAATCGAGGATGGAGAAGCTGCCGGACTGCAGGTAGAGGTAGATCAGCGCCACCAGCATGAACACCGACCCGAGGAAGGTGTAGAGGAAGAACTTGATGGTGGCGTAGATGCGCCGCGGGCCGCCCCAGATGCCGATGATGAGGAACATCGGGATCAGCATCGCCTCCCAGAAGACGTAGAAGAGGATGCCGTCGAGGGCGGCGAACACGCCGTTCATCAGCCCTTCCATGATCAGGAAGGCCGCGAGGTACTGGGCCACCCGCTCCTGGATCACCTCCCAGCCGGCGATGACCACCAGTACGGTGGTGAAGCTGGTGAGCACGATGAGAGGCATGGAGATGCCGTCCACGCCCAGGTAGTACTCCACGTTGAAGGCGGGGATCCAGGCGTGCCGTTCCACGAACTGCATCTCGGCCGTGCCGGTGGAGAAGCCGGTCCACAGGGGTACGCACAGCAGCAGCACGCCGACCGCGGCCAGCAGGGCCACGGTTCGCGCCGCCAGCGC
>JAQVKR010000160.1 GCA_028694565.1 Gammaproteobacteria bacterium
CTCGGCGCCCAGGTGGGACAGGGCTCCGGCCGCACCGCCGCCATCATCGTGGGCACCCTCGCCGGCGCCATGATCGGCGGCAGCGTGGGCCGCACCATGGACGAGCAGGATCGCCGCAACACCGCCTACGCCCTGGAGAGCCAGCGCACCAACCAGCCCTACAGCTGGCGCAACCCCGACTCGGGCAACGAGTACACGGTCACCCCCACCCGGACCTACGAGACCGCGGGCGCCCCCCCGTGCCGCGAGTTCACCACCGAGGCCTACATCGACGGCCGGCGCGAGACCGTCTACGGCACCGCCTGCCGCCAGCCCGACGGCACTTGGCAGATGCGCAACTGACCCTCCCCCGCCGCTGGCGGTGCGCGGCCGGCCGCGCGCCCATGAAAAACGGGGCCGCGGATCGAAATCCGCGGCCCCGTCCATCTGGCAGGCAGTCGCGAAACCCTACTTGACGGCTTCTTCGGCCGAATCGCTCTCGCCCTTGTTGTCGGTCCAGCTCAGCTTCAGGGTGTCGCCGGCCTTGGCGCCCTTGAACATGAAGGAGATGTAGGGGTTCTGGGAGATGGAGCCGCCCCACTCGGCCAGCATGACCTGCTTGCCGTTGTGCTCGCACACCACTTCCTGGATGAAGTGGGCCGGGATGGTCTCGCCGGTCTTCTTGTCCTTGCGCAGGCCGGTCTCCATGGGATGCTTCATCAGCGCCTTCACCGTGGTCACGTCGCCGCTCAGGCTGGCGCGCATTTTGATCGAGTTCGCCATTGTCTTCGTTCCTCGTGTCGTGTTCGTATCAGCGGATTGCCGGAATCGGTTCGGGTGATCAGCCGCCGCAGCCGCCGATGGTCACCTTCACTTCCTTGGCCGCCTGGAAGGTCTTGCCGTTGGCCTGCACCACGGCAATGACGTTGGAGGTCTTGGCCATCTTGATACGGGTGGACACGTAGGGCTCCGCGCCGGCACCCAGCTTCCAATTGGAGGTCAGGGGGCTGTTGTTGCCTTCCGCGAAGATGCTGATGCTCTCCACCCCGGACATCTTGGCGGTGACGCTCACCGGCACCACGGCCCCGTTCTCGGCGATGTCCGGGGCCTTGATCTCGATGTCGCCGCTGGCGGCGGCGTCGCCCGCGCCGTAGAGGGCGCCGAGGGCGTCGGCGACGCTCTTGGCCTCGAAGGCGGACTTGGGCCAGGCGGCCAGCACGGCGCGCGGAGTGACGATGCCTGCGCCCAGGGCCAGAGCGACGGTTCCGCTGGCCAGGGCACCCTTCAGGAATACACGGCGCTTCATGTTCACGGTGACAATCTCCTCGGCAGTCTTGAATTGTTATGCGGACGAATGGTCACCGCTTACAGAGCAAACCTGATGCCAGACTGAACAACCGCTTCTGAATCAGTCTGTTATGAATTTCCGACTGTTGCGGACGGCGCCGATGATTGCAGATTGCAATGGCCCGTCATTGCAAATCGCGATGGACATGCCGCAGCGGGGGGCCCGCCGCGCCCGGGCTCAGCCCCCCCCCGGCTCGTACTGCTGCAGCTTCCGCCACAGGGTGGACTTGTTGATCCCCAGCGCGCGGGCGGTCTTTTCGCGGTTGCCCTCGAAGTGATCGAGCACCTTGAGGAGATAGCGCCGCTCCAGGGTCTCGAGGGTGGGCAGGTCATAGTCGATGGCGCCGGCGACCTCGCTGCCCGCCAGCCCCTCCAGCGTCAGCACCGGGCCGTCCGCCAGGGCGATGTGCCGCTCCACCAGGTTGCGCAGCTCGCGCACGTTGCCGGGCCAGCCGTAGCCGAGCAGGCGCTGCATGGAGTCGGCGTCGAAGCCCTGCACCTCGCGGTGGTACTGGGCGTTGAAATGATCGATGAAATGCCGCACCAGCAGGGGAATGTCCTCGGGATGCTCGCGCAGGGGCGGCAGGTTGATGGTGACCACGTTCAGGCGGTGGTAGAGGTCGTGGCGGAACCGGCCCTCGCGCACCATCTGGTCCAGGTTGCGGTTGGTGGCGGCGATGAAGCGCACGTCGATGGCCGTGGGGCGCACCCCGCCCACGCGGGTCACCTGCTGCTCCTGGACCACCCGCATCAGCTTGGTCTGCATGGCGTCGGAGATGTTGCAGATCTCGTCCAGGAACACCGTGCCGCCGGAGGCCGCCTCCAGCAGCCCCTGCTTCGCCCCCACCGCGCCGGTGAAGGCGCCCTTCTCGTGGCCGAACAGCTCGCTCTCCAGGAGGGTGTCGGTCAGCGAGCCGCAGTCGATCACCACGAAGGGCCGCTCGGAGCCGCTGCCCGAGGTGTGGATGGCGCGGGCGGCCAGCTCCTTGCCGGTGCCCGACTCGCCCTGGATGATCACGTGGCAGCGGATGTCGGCGATCTTCCCGATGGTGTGGAAGACCTTCTGCATGGCCTGGCCGCGGCCGATCATGCCGAAGCGCGCGCGCTCGTCGGAGAGCTGGCGGCGCAGCAGCATGTTCTCCCGCCGCAGGCGGGCCCGCTCCAGGGTCTTCTCCACCAGCAGCCCCAGCTCCTCCATGTCATAGGGCTTCTTGATGAAGTCGGTGGCCCCCCGCTTCATCGCCTCCATGGCGCTGTCGACGCTGGCGTAGCCGGTGACCATGATCACCGGCACCTCGGGCGCCTCGCGCCGCAGCACCTCGAGCAGCTCGAGCCCCGACAGGCCGGGCATTTTCAGATCGGTGACCACGAGGTCCGCGCCATGCTCGCGGAACCAGGCCAGCGCCGCCGCGGGGTCCTGGAACGCCCGGCAGCCGTAGGGGGCGTCGGCGCAGAAGCGCAGCATCAGCTCCCCGGCGCGCGGGTCGTCATCGATGAACAGCAGCGTCGGCTTCATGTTGATGGATTGGTTGATGGACAGGGGATAAAGGATAAAGGTTCTGGATCCAGGAATCAGGGCTCAGGCGCGAGGCCCGGCGCCCGGAACGCGTCGGGCCGGATTCATCCGGCCGGGCAGGGTGTCGAATCCGGTGCCGTTGTGCGGATGAATCCGCACCTACAATCCTTATCCCTTATCCCTTATCCCTTGCCCCTTGTCCAAACCCCGCCTGTTCGGCACCGTCCTCCCCCAGCGGCAGCCGGATCGTCGCCACGGCGCCGCCGCCGGGGCGGTTCTCCAGGGTGAGCGTGCCGCCGTGGTGCTCCACGATGCCGAGCCCGATGGAGAGTCCCAGGCCGGTGCCCTGCCCCACCGGCTTGGTGGTGTAGAAGGGGTCGAAGAGGCGGTCCCGGTCCGTCTCCGGCAGCCCCGGTCCGCGATCGGCCACGCGGATCTCCAGCGTGCCGGCCGCTGCCCGCGCCGCCACCTCCACCACGCTCTCCGCGGGACTCGCCTGTACCGCGTTGAGCAGCAGGTTCACCAGCACCTGCTGCAGCTGGCCGCGATCCCCCACCAGTTCGAGCCCGGGCGCCGACCCGGACTGCAGCCGCACCCGGGCGCTGGCCGCGACCTGGCGGGCCAGGTCGAGGGTCTCCTCCAGCCACGGCCCCACCTCGAAGCGCTCCCGCCGCGGCGGCACCTGGCGGGCGAAGTTGAGGACATCGCGCACGATGCGCGAGGCGCGCAGGGTCTCCTCGCGGAGATCGCGCAGGTCCTGGCGCGCCCGCTCGGCCCCCTCCGGCAGGCCGCGCTCGGCCAGCTTGGCCAGTTGCAGGATGTTGTTCAGGGGATTGTTGATCTCGTGGCCGATGCCCGCGGCCAGCTGCCCGACGCTGGCGAGCTTGGCGCTCTGCATGGCCATCCGCTCGGCATGGTCCCGCTCCCGGCGCGCCCGCTCCAGGGTGTCGGCCATGTAGTTGAAGGACTCCTCCAGCTCCCGCACCTCGTCCATCCCCCCCACCGCGACCCGCCGCCGCCGGTCGCCGTCGGCGAACGCCTTGAGCCCGGCGGCGAGGCGCACCACCGGCGCGGCCACCGTGCGCGCCCCGGCGGTGCTGAACAGCAGCGCCAGCAGCACCGCCAGCCCGGCGAAGGCCCAGATGGCCAGGCGGATGCCGGTGAAGGGCGCCCCCAGCGCCTGCAGGTCCACCCCCATGGCCACCACCCAGCTCACCAGCTGATCCGGGTAGGGCAGAAACTCCGTGTAGTAGACCGCGCGGCCGGCGCCGCGATCCTCCACCAGGCCGAAGGGCCGTTCCGCCACCGCCCGCGCCAGCCGCCCGCCGAGCACGCCGTCGATGTGCGCCGCGGCGGCCTTGGGATCGGAGAAGCGGCTCCCGCCGGCGTCGTCGAACAGCAGCACCCCGTCCCGGGCCGGATCGTCGGGATTGAGCTCGGCGATGAGCAGCTGGCCCTGGTAGACCCGCGGGGCGAAGTCGAGAATGCGGTCGATGTGCTCGCCGCGGATGTTCACCGCCAGGTAGCCCAGCCGCTCCCCCTCCGCCTCCAGCGGCAGGATGTAGTCCAGCAGCGGCAGGCTCTGCCCCGCCTCCCGGCGCGCCAGCCGGCTCTGGGGCAGCAGCGTCACCGTGACCTCCCCCGCCGGCAGCCCCTCCAGCCCGGCCACGAACTCGGCGTTGTTGAGCTCCACTTCGGCGTAGGGATAGCTCTCGATGCCGTCGAAGACATTGGGGCTGCGGCTGCGGTTCTCCACCTTGACCAGGGTGTTGGCGCTGCGGTCCAGCACCCGGATGATGGCGAAGCCGGGAACGATGCCCTGGAACGTGCCCAGGAACCCGGCCAGCCGCGCCGTGCGCCCGAAGAAGTCGGGGTGCAGATCGCCGCGGGCGGCCGTGGCCATCACCGGCAGGTAGTCCTGCAGGGCGGGGACGGTGGCCAGCCCGCGCAGGATCTCCTGGTCGCTCTGCAGCCGGCGGCTGATCTCGCCCACCACGGTATTGAGGGTGGCGCCGATGTCCTCCGCCACCCCCTCGCGATAGACCACCTCGCTGTAGCGGGTCGCGCCGAGGGTGAGCGCCGTCAGCGGCACCACCGTGGCGAGCAGAATCCAGAGCAGCAGGTGGGTCTTCAGGCGCACGGCCCGGCCTCGCGGGATGGGGGTCTACCCGCGAGGATAGGCCAAGGGCGGCCGCGGCGGCCAGCACTCCGGCCCCGCCGCCGTCCCGCGCCTCAGCGCCCGATGTTGTAGTGGGTGTCGAGGTACTCCAGCAGGGTGGCGCGCTCGGCCTCCGTGAGGGGCACCACGTGGCGGATGCCCATGTAGGTGTCCATCAGCCCCAGGCTCGGGCGCCAGTCGCTCTTGCGCGCCAGGAGGATGCGCTTGGCGTCGTGACAGGCGAGGCAGCGCTCGCGCAGCAGCCGCGCACCCTCGCTCTCCGCCGCCGCCAGCACGCCGCTGGCGAGCGCCGCGGCGCGCTCGGCGTCCACCTCCGCCTTGCGGCGGATGATGCTGGCGAAGCGCAGGTAGCAGACCTCGCCCCGCTCCACCCGCTCCACCCCGCGCCGGGCGTCCACGTTCACCAGCTGCTCGGTGAACACGCCCGCGGGGCTCAGGCGGTTGATGTTGTAGTTGTAGGTCTCGGAGAAGAGCACGCCCCCGGCACGGCTGAGCGCCATGGCGAAGGGGCCGCCGGTGTCGCCCGGCAGGGGATGCTCCCGGAGCGCGCCCTGCGCGTCGAGGCGGCCGATGAGGTTGCGGGTGTTGTCGATGAACCAGAGGCTCCCCTCCCCGTCCAGGGCCATCTGCTGGACGAAGGACTCGGCCGGGAGGGGGAAGCGGGTGAGGGTGCCGTCGGGGTCGAGGCGCTCGATGCCCCGGCGGCAGCGGTCCGAGAACCAGAGCCGGCCGGCGGGGTCGGGGATGATGTTCATGGGGCAGCTGCCCGCGCGGCGCAGCAGCTCGCGGCGGGTGCCGTCGCGGGCGAGGTGCACGATGCGCCCGCTCGCCTGCTCCATGCCGCCCTCGCCTTCCGCGGGCTCCAGCACGGTGAGCCACACGCCGCCCTCGGCGGCCGGCGCCATGGCGGTGGGCCAGCCCTTCTCGAGAACGTAGTTGCGGATGGCGCCGTCCGGGTTGAGGCGCCCCACCCGCGCCGGATCGCTGCCCTCCAGGAACCAGACGCCCTGCTCGCCGTCCACCCAGATGCGCCAGGGGTGGGGATGGTGTCCCGCCAGCGGGTACTCGGTGATGCGCCCGTCGGGCGCGAGCCGCCCGAGCTTGCCGCCGTACATCTCCACGAACCAGAGGTTGCCCGCCCCGTCCAGGGCGAGATCCGCCGGCTCGGCCGCCGCCGTGGGCAGGGGGTAGGCGGTCACGGTGCCGTCGGGGGCGAGGCGCGAGACGGCGTTGTTGTCCCCCTCGGTGAACCAGACCCCGCCCTCGGCGTCCTCCACGAAGGCGTAGGAGCCGAAGGGCCGGCACGCCTCGGCGTTCGCCGCCGCCAGCAGCAGGCCGGCCAGCAGCCATCCCGTAATCTTCTCTCTCATCGGTGCGGTTCCCCCATTGTGCTCAGAAGTTCCAGGTCAGCTCCGCCCGCAGCACTCGCCCCTCGTCGCGCCAGAATAAGCCGTTGCGGTAGCGGCGGTCGAAAAGGTTGTCGCCGGCCAGGGCCAGCTCGAAGTCCCCGAGGCGCCCCACCAGGGTGGCGTC
>JAQVKR010000161.1 GCA_028694565.1 Gammaproteobacteria bacterium
GTGATCCAGATGTTGGGATCGATGCGCTTCATGAAGCGCAGGAAGCCGTAACCCTTGTCCGGAAACCACTTGATGCACACGCCGCGCACCACCGCGCCGGCCTGGCCCCAGTCGTTGCGCGGCTCGTAGCTGACCGGCAGCAGGTCGGGGACCAGGAAGCCGTTGTGGTAGGCGTCCACCCGGCGCTGCAGCTCCCGCGAGACGTTGCGGAAGGCCAGCAGCTCGACCCGGCAGCCGCGGTTCTGCAGGGCGCTGACCACCTGCAGGAAATCCCCGTCGCCGGTGACCAGCAGCACCGTGTCCAGGTTCTCCGCCTGGAGCATGGCGTCCACCGCCATGTCGAGATCGGCATTGGCCTTGGTGGTGACGTTACCGTCCTCGTCGGTGTAGCGGCGCACCTGTTTTTCGATCACCTTCCAGCCGTAGTCGCGCACCATCTGCTGGTAGGCACGGGCCTTGCGGGCATATTCCGGGTCGTGTTCCGCCCGTTCCGGATCGTAGGCGAGATAGGTGTTGAGCCGCAGCAGGGCGCCGCCGTCGCGGGCAGCGAAACGCCGCAGCACGTCGTAGCGAAGCTGGTAGCCGCCGTTGAGCTTGATGTTCTCGGCATCGACGAAGACGCCGACCTTGTGAAAACCGGACACGTGGTGGTTCCCTTGCGTTCTTGGATTTGTGGAATGCGGATGCGGCAATCGACCGGCTGACATTATCCCCCCTCGCCGGGGCCGGGTCACCCGCCGGCTTCCGGCCCGCGCCCGGTTCGGCGCATCCCTTGCGCCGTCCGGGTGCCTCGGGCAGCATGGGTCCGCAGTTCCTCTACGTGGAGAAGCGATATGTCGGCCATTACCTGGGAGCATCGCGTCAGCCCGGCGAAGCTCGAGATCATGGGCGTCGAGGCGTGGCCCGTCTGGGAGAAGGAGGTGTCCACCTTCCCCTGGTCCTACGATCGGCAGGAGACCTGCTATTTCCTCGAGGGCGAGGTCGTGGTCACGCCCGAAGGTGGCGAGCCGGTGCGCCTCGGGCGCGGGGATCTGGCGGTTTTTCCCGCCGGCACGATCTGCACCTGGGAGATCCTGAAGCCCGTGCGCAAGCACTACCGGCTCGGTTGAGCGGCCGGATGCGCGCGCTCCCCCGCTCCCTGCCCCTCCTGCTGGCCCTGGCGCTCCCCGCCGCCGCGGCGGATTCGGGCGCGTTCGAGACCTGGCTGGCGGCGCTGCGCGCCGAGGCTTCCGGCCGCGGGGTGTCGGCGCCGATCCTCGATGCGGCGCTGGCGGGCGTGGAGCCGATCCCGCGGGTGCTGGAGCTGGACCGCGAGCAGCCGGAGTTCACCCTCTCCTTCGGGGAGTACCTGGAGCGCGTGGTGCCCGACCGGCGGGTGCGCCAGGGGCGGGAGCTGCTGGCCCGGCACCGCGATCTGCTGGAGTCGGTGGCCGCCCGCTACCATGTCCAGCCGCGCTTGATCGTCGCGCTGTGGGGTGTCGAGACCGATTTCGGCCGCCTGACTGGGGGGTTCCCGGTGGTGGGGGCGCTCGCCACGCTGGCCTGGGAGGGGCGGCGCCGGGCGTTCTTCCGCGGCGAGCTGCTGGACGCCCTGCAGATTCTGGAGGAAGGGCATGTGACGCCGGCGGCCATGCAGGGCTCCTGGGCCGGCGCCATGGGGCAGCCCCAGTTCATGCCCTCCAGCTTCCGGCGTTTCGCCGAGGACTTCGACGGCGACGGCCGGCGCGACATCTGGGGGACCCGGGCCGATGTCTTCGCCTCCGCCGCCAACTACCTGGCCCGCAGCGGCTGGCGCGACGATCAGACCTGGGGCCGCGAGGTGCGCCTGCCGCGGGGCTTCGACCGCTCGCTGCTCGGGCTGGAGACCGAAAGACGGCTGAGCGAATGGCAGGCCCTGGGGGTGCGCCGGGCCGACGGCCGCGACCTGCCCGCCCGCGACCTGCCCGCCGCCCTGGTGCGGCCCGGCGGCGCCACCGGCCCGGTCTACGCCGTCTACGGCAACTACCGCGTGCTGCTGCGCTGGAACCGCTCCACTTACTTCGCCACCGCCGTGGGCGTGCTCTCCGATCGCATCGGCGGGCGCTGAGGCTCCATTCGTGGGGCGCGGGGATGGCGTTGAATCCTCCCGGCGCCCGGGCGGATTCATCTACCCCCCGGTGAGGCGGCGGTCGAGCCAGTTGCGGGCGAGGCGGTTCTCCAGGCTCCAGGGGGAGACGGATTCCAGGGAGTAGGGGCGGCCGAGGGCGATGGCGTCGGCGGCCAGCAGGCCGCTGCGCACGGCGGGGCCGATGCCCTCGCAAAGATCCCGGGTGGCCAGCCCGGCGGCGTCGCCGGCCAGGAAGGCGTTGTCCAGGCGCAGGGTCTCCACGCCGTCGCGCAGGTAGTAGCTGTAGCCGGCCGGGTCGTAGTCCTCCCGCGCCACCAGCCCGCCCCGGGCCAGCTGGCCGGTGAAGTTGTTCCAGTGGTCATGGATGGACTCGCCGCGCCGCTTGAGCCGGGCGGCCATCGCGCCCACGCCCAGGTTCAGGTGGCCGCCGGCCTTGGGCACGTACCAGCTGTAGCCCGGCAGCCGCCGGTGGAAGAACCACAGGTGGCAGTCGCCGTCGGACCACTCGTGGGGCAGCTCCTGCTCCAGGGCCAGGGCCTGGAGCTCCCGGGCGCGGGGGTTGGCCTCCCGGAACAGGTTGCGGTGGACCGGGCAGCGGGTGCCGCCGGCGCCCACGACATAATCGCAGCTGAAGCGGTCGTCGATGACATAGCCCCCGCCTGCGGCACGAATGCGCTTCACCTGGTGCTGCACCACCGGCGCCCCGGAGCGCTCCAGCAGCCAGGCGTCGAACTCCACCCGGCGGATGGAATGCTGGGTCGCCGCCACGGCGAAGCCGAGCGGCCCCAGGTGGACGCGGATGCGCTCGAAGGTGAGCAAGCTGTGGGGATAGCTCTCCGGTTCCAGCTCCAGGTCCCGCAGGCACTCGGGGGTGATCCAGCCGGCGCACAGCTTTTCCCGGGGGAACACGGCCTGATCCAGGACCAGGCACTCCACGCCATGGCGGCGCAGCCGCCAGGCGCAGCTGGAGCCCGCCGGTCCGCCGCCGACGATGATGACGCGTCAGTGCTCCGTGCCGCTCATTCGTAGAGGTGGCTGCGGGTCCAGGGAATGGCGTTGCCTCCGGTCCGGGCGAAGGTGACCTGGAACAGCTGCAGGTTGCCGGCGTTGAAGGCGGCCATGGAGCCGGCCAGGTAGAGCCGCCAGGCGCGCACGAAGTTGGCGTCGAAGCGCGTCTCGACCTGGTCGGCGACCTGCTCGAAGCGCTCCAGCCAGTGCTTCAGGGTGAGGGCGTAGTGCAGGCGCAGGTTCTCCACGTCGAGCACCGAGAAGCCCCACGGCTCGAACAGTTCCAGCATCTCCTTCAGGCTCGGGGGATGGGCGCCGGGAAAGATGCGCCGCTCGATCCAGGCGTTCATCAGGCCCGGCTGGTCGCGGCCGATGGTGTGGATGAGGCCGCGTCCCGCGGGGGTCAGGGTGCGGGCCATCACCCGTCCGAGCTCGGCGTAGTTTTCCGTCCCCACGTGCTCCAGCATGCCCACGGAGACGAAGGCGTCGCACTCGCCGCCGATGTTGCGGTAGTCGTCCTCGATGAACTCGTCCCGATCGGCGAGGCCTTCGGCCCGGGCCCGTTCCCGGGCATGGGCCAGTTGCTCGGTGGAAATGTTGAAGGCGCGGACCCGGGCCCCGTAGCGGCGCGCCATGTGCAGGGCCAGCGCGCCCCACCCGCAGCCCGCCTCCACCACCCGGTCGCCGGGCCGCAGGCGCAGCTTGCGGCAGACGTGATCGAGCTTCGCCACCTGGGCCGCCTCCAGCTCCGTTTCCCGGGTGGGGAAATAGGCGCAGGTATAGAGCATCTGCTCGTCCAGCCACAGCCGGTAGAAGTCGTTGCCGAGATCGTAGTGGTGATGGATGTTGTGACGGGCCCGGGCCAGGGTGTTGCGGGGGGGATGGACCGGGCGGTACAGGCGGCGCAGCAGGCGGTCCGCGGCGCTCTCGGCGGGGCGGTTCCAGGTGCGGTAGACGCACTCCAGGAAGCCCGGCAGGTCTCCATCCACCACGATGGTTCCGCGGCTGTAGGCCTCTCCGAATTCGAGTTCCGGGTTGCGCAACAGACCCCACAGGGCGCCGCGGTCCAGCACCCGGACCCGTCCCTGGGGCACGCCGCGGCCTCTGTTGACCTCATGGCCATCCCACAGCACCAGGCTGATCGGCGGGTCCCCCATGGCGGCGAGCATGTGTCCCGCCAGCCAGCGCTCGGGGGCGGAGGACGGACCGTTGGCGGTCGGGTCGCCAGTGGTCGGGGCGGAGGCCACCCCGGTGCGGGTATGGGCCGGTTCGGCGTGTTCCACTCGTTCCATCATCGCAGCTCCGGTCGGTTGTCCAACAGGCTGTAGTTGTTCTCAAGTCGGGATGTTGTGATTGAAACCGCGGCGCTCTCCCTCCCCGCCGCCGGGAGGGCACGAAGCGGCGCATGCTCTCCAACTTGTTCAGCGATTTCTTTAGTTAAGGAAAAAATGCCGCGATGATCCACCCGGCCGGACCTCCTGGCGGCGTGATCCGGTAGCCATTTTCGCGGGCTGAAGCAATTTTTCACCGGGGAAGCGGAGAGACGTGCCCACAGGACCGCCGCGCGGTCTTCACCCCGCCGCCGTGCGCGTGGCGCCGGGCAGGGCCCGCCGACTCCCTGGACGGGGGAGGGAATGGCCGTGCGCGGTGGGGTGCCGCCGACGCCAGGCGGCACCTTGGCCTGGTGGGAACAGGCGTGCGGTTTCTCCAATGGCGTCGCGGCACACGACGCGGCTCTCTGCCTCCACCGTGTTGTCACCGGCGCAGACGGCGGAACTCAGTAGGGGACGCCCCAGTAGGGATAGCCGCCGTAGTAGGGATAGCCGCCGTAGTAGGGATAGCCGCCATAGGGGTAGCCGTACCACGGCGCGCCGTAACCATCCCCCCAGCCGCCGGCGCCCATGTGGAAGCTGAAGTCGCCCCAGCCATCACCCCAGCCGTCCCAGGGGCCCCAGCCGCCCCACGGCCCCCACCAGGCATTGGCGGACTGCATCGGGAGGGCGAGCGCGACGCACACGGCGGCCGCGGCCAGCACATTCTTCACGCTCTTCATGGCATGTACCTCCATTCCAGCCTGAACGAAGCAACCGGAAGCCGGGCCCGCCGTGGGAGGCGGAATTTTCCCCGCTTCCTGCAAAATAAGTAATAGCTAATATTCTGTTGTAGTCAAGTGGAGAAGATCGCCACCGAGGCGCAGGGGGTGCCGGGGGTGGTGAAGGAATGGGCGTGGGCGTGGCGGGTGGCGCATCCGCTGCCCGCCGCCGGAGTGGCGCCGGCGGTCAACGCCTCGGGCTCCCCGTCTTCCGGGCTCCTCGGGGCTGGAGGCGAAACGGCAGCGGCCGGCGGTTCAATCCCGCGGCCGGGCGGTGACGATGGCCAGCACCACGGCGCCGACGATGAGCCCCAGGATCAGCAGTTCCGCGAACATGGGCATGGGATCAGCGCAGGAAGATGCGGACAAGCAGCTCGATGAACAGGCCGAGGAGGAACAGGCCGCCGACGAAGGCCAGGAGATCCTCGGCGCTGGACAGGGCCACCTTGACGAACACCGCCAGCCAGAGCAGGGCGGCGGCCATGCCCGGGATCAGGGCGGCGTTCTGCCAGGGGGCCCCTGCCGCGGCAAGGTGGATCACGGCGCTGAGCAGGCTGGCGAGGATGGCCCAGAACAGGGCGCCGGCCAGCAGCGGGCCGGGGCCGGACGCGGCCCGCAGGCTGTGCATCCAGGCCTGGAAGGCGTGTCGCATGGGGGTGTCCGGAATGCGCCGGTTGTGCCCGCGCCTCAGGCGTCCGGGGCATAGTCCTTGGGGGGTTCGGGCTCGCCGGGGCCGGTGGCCTGCTTCCCGGCCGGCGCCTCCTTGTCCCGGATGCCCGGTGCATAGCCATGGGGCGGCGGCTCCGGGGGCGCCCCGGCGGCCTCCGGCTTGGGCTGCGGCGGGTGCGGGTGGTGGGTCGGATGCGGCGCGGGCCGCGGCGCCGGGGCCTCCGCGGTGCTCTGCTCGCCAATCAGGCGGGGCTCGGCGAACTGCAGGGCCGGGTTGGCCGGCTCGTCACCGCAGAGACTCTCGGCGCCCTGGGCCAGGTGCTGGTAGACCGCCTTGTAGCTCTGGGTCATGGCGTTGACCAGATCGGCGGTGCGGCTGAAGTGGTCGGTGACCTCCTCGCGGTAGTGCTTGTGCTTTTCCTGCAGTTCCGCGATTTGGGCCAGCAGTTGCTGCTGGCGCCTGCGTCCGGGGATGAACAGGTAAGTCAGGGCGCCGCCCACGGCCAGGCCGATGACGAAAATCAAGATGCCTGGCAGCCAGGCGATGCTCTGTCCTTCCACCCCGTCTCTCCAGTCCTTCCCAATGGGTTCTAGTGGCGTTGTCGCGCTCCAGGGGCAAGTATACCGGCTTTGACGCCCGAATCGGCAATCGCCGCTTCAGCGCCAGCCGGTCTT
>JAQVKR010000162.1 GCA_028694565.1 Gammaproteobacteria bacterium
GGCCGGCATCCCAGCGGTTGAACTCGTCCGTGTCGTGGGCCATCAGGAAGGCCAGATCGGCGCCGCTGTAGTCGTAGCGCAGCCCGACCGGGGCGGAGAAGCCGCGCAGCAGCGAGGGCACGGGCGCCTCGGCCAGCGCCTCGAACACGAAGGTGTGCTCGGCCTCGGTGAGCTCGAGGACCCGGGTGCCGGCCCCGGCTTCCGCCTCCCCGGCCAGCCGCAGCGGCAGATCGGCGCCGTCGGGACCCACCAGGCCGACGGCGAAGGGGATGTGCAGGGGCGACTTGTCGGGCTGGCCGGGGGTGGGCGGGGTGTGCTGGGCGATGGTCAGGGTGTAGGTCCGGGCCCGGGGGTCGTGCCGGCCGGAGACGCCGAGCACCGGGGTGCCGGCCTGGCCGTACCAGCGCCGGAACCGGGACAGGTCGCGCCCCGTGGCCTCCTCCAGGGCCTGCACGAAGTCGTCGCAGGTGACCGCCTGGCCGTCGAAGCGCTCGAAGTAGCGGTCGGTGCCCCGGCGGAAGCCCCCGGGGCCCAGCAGGGTGTGGAGCATGCGCACCACCTCGGCGCCCTTCTCGTAGACGGTGAGGGTGTAGAAGTTGTTGATCTCCTGGTAGGCGTCGGGGCGCACCGGGTGGGCCAGGGGGCCGCCGTCCTCGCGGAACTGGTGGGTGCGCAGCAGGTTCACGTCCTTGATGCGCTTGACCGCCCGGGAGGTCATGTCGGCGGTGAACTGCTGGTCGCGGAAGACGGTGAAGCCCTCCTTCAGGGAGAGCTGGAACCAGTCGCGGCAGGTGACCCGGTTGCCGGACCAGTTGTGGAAGTACTCGTGGGCGATGACCGCCTCGATGCCCTCGTAGTCCTCGTCGGTGGCCGTCTCCGGCTGGGCCAGCACGTACTTGGAGTTGAAGACGTTGAGGCCCTTGTTCTCCATCGCCCCCATGTTGAAGTCGTCCACCGCCACGATCATGTAGATGTCGAGATCGTACTCGCGCCCGAACACCCGCTCGTCCCAGGCCATGGCCTCCTTCAGCGCATGCATGGCGTGGCCGCACTTCTCGGCGTTGCGCGGCTCCACCCAGATCTCGAGCTTCACCTCGCGGCCGCCGGCGGTGGTGAAGGCGTCCTCCAGGGAGACCAGGTTCCCGGCCACCAGGGCGAACAGGTAGCAGGGCTTGGGGAACGGGTCCTCCCAGGTGACGAAGTGGCGGCCGTCCGGCAGCTCGCCGCGGGCCACCGGGTTGCCGTTGGAGAGCAGCACCGGGCAGCGCGCGGGGTCGGCGCTGATGGTGGTGCTGAAGCGGGCCATCACGTCGGGGCGATCGGGGTAGAAGGTGATCTTGCGGAACCCCTCCGCCTCGCACTGGGTGCAGAAGTTGCCGCTGGAGAGGTAGAGGCCCTCCAGCGAGGTGTTCTCGCCGGGCCGGATCTCCACGCTCGTCTCCACCGTGCAGCGCTCCGGCAGCACGCCCAGGTCGAGGTGATCCCCGGTGAGGGTGTACTCGTGGGGGGCCAGCTCGCGGCCGTCCACCGCCACCCGCCTCAGCTCCAGCTCCTGGCCGTCCAGCACCAGCGGCCCCGGCGGCAGCGCGGGGTTGCGCCGCAGGGTCAGGCACGCCTCCACCCGGGTGACCGGGTCGTCCAGCTCGAAGGCGAGATCGACGTGCTCCACGAAATAGGGGGGCGGGGTGTAGTCCTTGCGGTGGATGGTCCTGGGCGTGGCTTCTCTCATGGCGGGGCCTGTTGGGGGATGGTGAATCAGGGGTGGGTGTCGTGGATTGTAGCGCCCCGCCGCGGGCCGCTTCACCCCCCCGGGCCGAGGGGTTGTCCGGCGGCGGCCATGGGCCCACCCGCCGGCGCCAGGGCGCGGGGAGGTCGGGCGCTGCAACGTTGCGCGTTCCGCCGAAGGAGCGGGCCGGTGTCCGGGACCGGGCGGCGGGGGCCGGGCCGGCGGGGCCCTCACCCCGCCATGGGGGCGGTGGCCAGGGTGGCGGCCATGCCGGAGAGCACCACCGCGGTCGCGGCCAGGGCGGTGCGCCGGGCCATGCTGCCGCCGGCGATGAACACCACCAGCAGGCCCTTCACCGTCGTGTTCACCAGGGCGGCGATGACGATGCCGTAGGCCGCTACGCCCGCCAGCAGGGTCTCGGGCACCATGCCGGCCAGCGACAGGGTGATGGCGTCCACGTCGGCGATGCCGGAGGCCGCGGCGAGCAGGTAGACGCCGAGATCGCCGTACCATTCCCGCAGGGCCACCGAGAGCAGCATCACCAGCGCCAGCACGGCGCCGAACTTCATCGCCGTGGCCAGCTCGAAGGGGTGGGTGAGGCGCACCCGGGCCGGGAGCCGCGCGGCGCTGCGCCACAGCAGCAGCGCCGCGGCGTAGCCCACCACCGCCATGACGCCCACGGGCACCAGCAGCGCGGGCAGCAGGGCCGGGCTCACGGCGGCCACCACCAGCAGCAGGCGCGGGAACATGGTGCTGGACGCGAGCAGCACCCCCGCGGCCAGCAGGGGCTGCAGCTCGACGTTCTCCCGCCCCATGCGCGCCAGGCTCAGGGTCACCGCCGTGGAGGCGGCCAGCCCGCCGAAGGCGGAAGTGAAGAGGATGCCGCGATTCGGTCCGGCGATCTTCACGGCGAAGTAGCCGAACAGGGAGATGGCGGCGATGAGCACCACCATCCACCAGATGATGTAGGGGTTGAGCGCCTGCCAGGGGCCGTAGCCCCGGTCGGGCAGGATGGGCAGCAGCACCACCGAGATCAGCAGCAGCTGCAGGGTCGCGTGGAGCTCCTGGGGCTCCAGCCGCCGCAGCCAGCCGTGCACCGCCACCTTGAAGCTCAGCAGGGTGACCGTCACCACCGCCATGGCGGCCGCCGCGGCGGGATAGCCCAGCTGCACCAGCGCTCCGAGAGCGAAGGCCACCAGGGCGGCGGCCTCGGTGGTGAAGCCGTAATCCCGGTCGCGCCGGACGCCGAGGTAGTAGCCCAGGCCCATCAGCCCGGTGAAGCCGAGCAGGGCGAAGCCGAGCAGGGTGGGATCCACCTCGCGGGCGATGAGCCCCCACACGCCGCCCAGCAGCCCGATGAGGCCGAAGGTGCGCAGGCCGGCGAAGCGTCCGCCCTCCTCCGCCTCGCGGGTTTTCCAGCCCCGCTCCACGCCGATGAGCAGGCCGATGGCCAGCGCCAGTCCGAGATCGAGGAAGAGTTCCAGTTGGGTCATGAACGGATACTAGCGCGTGGCTTCGCGCAATAGCACCTGTCCGGCGCCGCGGCCGCCCATTGCCGGGCCGGTGGCCGGGGGATGGAGTGGCGGCGTTTTCCGTACGGGGCGGGGCTGGCGCCCGGGGCCTCCGTCTTCTGCGGGGAGTTGTTGCGGGTCTGCGCGGCGTCCGCCCCCGGCGCCATGCCGCGGCCGCGGGCAGGTGTTCGGGCGGGGCTGATCAAGCCGGCGCGGGGGCCGGAACCGGGCAGGGCGGGGATCTCCCGGCCCTGCCGGTGCGGTGCGGGTGGGGCCGGGATGGCGGCACCCACCCGCGCAGGGTGGAGCGGGGTGAGGTCCGCTCAGAAGCGGGTGCCGACGCCCACCATGAAGACCCAGGGATCAATCTCCACCTCGGCGCTGGCGTTCACGTCGCCGGAGAGGGTGGCATCGGTGTCGATGTCGGCATACCAGGCGGCGCCGTTGAGGTAGAAGCCGTTGCCGAGGTCCACGTCCACACCCGCCTCGGCGGCCAGGCCGAAGGAGTCGTCGAGGCTGAGCTTGGTGTTGCCGAGGCCGCGGGTATCCTCCTCGAAGAAGGTGGTGTAGTTCACCCCGGCGCCCACGTAGGGGCGGATGGTGCCCGCGGGGTTGAAGTGATACTGGACCGTCAGTGTGGGGGGCAGGTGCTTGGTGGTGGCCACCGTGCCGCCGTTCAGGGTGATGTCATGCTTGAAGGGGGTGGCGGCCAGGAGCTCGACACCGATGTTGTCGGTCACCATGTAGGTGAAGTTGAGGCCCAGCTGGGTGTTGCCGTCCACTTCAACGCCGGGACCGGCGAGCTTGTTGTCATCGGCCTCGGTGGTGGGTCTGACATGGGCCGCGCCGACACGGACCAGGATGTCGCCCGCCTCCACGGCCAGGGCGTTGGAGCTCATCAGGGCCAGGCCAGCGGCCACGGCCATCACGCAGGAATTCTTTGCAAGCTTCATCTACGACCTCCCTCGAGTCGTTTCGGGGCCGCCGGGCGCCCCCTGGATGGGTGTGCACGGCACGGAAACGCGCTTCCCATGCCTCGTGCGGCAAGGTCGGCGCAATGCCGACCGGGTGAGTTTTATGTGAACCAGTTCACAAAACAATGACACAAATCAAATGTGGGTATTGTTCCCGGCCGGTGGCGGATGGCGGGACTTCGCCGTTCATGGCGCAGCACCCTTCGCCCGGAGTCCCTGGCCGCCGGACCGCGCATCTCCGCTACAATGGCGTTCGTGGCGCCCCCGCACCGGAGACTGGGAACCTATGGCAGGCTCGTCGAAGAAGGTCATCCTCGCCGCCCTGGCCGGCAACGGCCTGATTGCCCTGACCAAGTTCGTGGCCGCCGCCCTGACCGGCAGCTCGGCCATGCTCTCGGAGGGGATCCACTCCGTGGTGGATACCGGCAACCAGGTCCTGCTGCTCCACGGCCTGCGCCGCGCGGCCCGGCCCGCCGACGCCCGCTTCCCCTTCGGCCATGGCAAGGAGGTCTACTTCTGGAGCTTCGTGGTGGCCATTCTCATCTTCGCGGTGGGCGCCGGCGTCTCGCTTTACGAGGGGGTGCAGCACATGCTCCGCCCGGTAGCGGTGGAGAATCCGCTGGTCAACTACGTGGTGCTGGGCCTGGCGCTGCTGTTCGAGGGGGGCTCCTGGGCGTTCGCCCTGCGCGAGTTCAGGCGCGGCAAGGGCCGGTGGGGCTACATCGAGGCGGTGCGGCGGGGCAAGGACCCCTCCCTGTTCGTGGTGCTGTTCGAGGACTCCGCCGCCATGCTCGGCCTGCTGGTGGCCTTTTTCGGCATCCTGCTGGCCCAGGTGACCGGTAATCCCCTGTGGGACGGGGCGGCTTCCGTGATCATCGGCCTGATTCTCGGCGGCACGGCCGCCTGGCTGGCATGGGAGACCCACGGACTGCTCATCGGCGAGAGCGCGAACCGCGGGGTGGTGGACGGCATCCGCGCCCTGGTGCGCCTGCGCCCGGGCGTGGAGCACGTGAACGAAGTGCTCACCCTGCACATGGGTCCGGAGTTCATCCTGGTCAACATCAGCGTCGATTTCGCCGACGATCTGCCCGCCGCGGCGCTGGAGACGACCATCTGCGCGCTCGATCGCGACATCAAGGCCTCCTTCCCCGGCGTGCGCCGGGTGTTCGTGGAGGCGGAGGCCTGGCGCCGGGGCCAGCCCTTGCCGGAGGCCCCCTGTCCGGGGCCGGCGCCGCCGGCCCCCGCCACCGGGGGCTGAGGCGCCGCCCGGGGGGCCGGGCCCCTCAGGCCGGGCCGCCCAGCCGGATCGAATGGACGACCCGGAAGCGGTCCGCCGGCGGATCACCCCGGCAGAGGATGCTGATCTCCGTCACGGTGAACGCCAGGGGCGACCATCCCGCCTGCAGCGCCGCGAGCAGCGCCTCCGCCCGTCCCGCCGGGGCCCGCCCCACGCTGAGATGCGGGCGGAACGTGCCGGGGCGGCGTCCGCCGCAGCCGGGAACGGCCCGGGCGAGGGCGGCCTGCAGGCGCACCAGGGGGCTGGCCGGCTCCGGCGCCAGCCACAGGGTGCAGCGGCCATGGCGGTGGCGGAACAGGCCGAGCCGCTCCAGCCGCACGGGGAACGGCGCCATGGCCGCCGCCGCCGCCGCGAGACGCCCGGCCAGCCCGGGCGGGAGGGGCTCCGGCGCGAAGGGGTAGATCGCGAAGGGGTAGATCAGGTTGATGTGGGGCATCCAGCGCCGGAAGCGGCGATCATGGACCGCGCGGATGGCCTCGATGGGCGTCCAGCAGGCTTCCGGCGGCAGGATGGCCACCGCGCTCCGGTGTGTGCGCTCCGGCATGGCGGACGTCTCGGCGGGTCGGGGCCGGTACCGGCCGGGTGTGGCTCCGGTCGCTGCCCTGCTCGCGGCTGGCCGGGCGCGTGCTCGCCAACGCCCCCCAGCACGGCGGCGGCAAGGGCTCGGTGAGCGGCGGCCTCGGCGGCGAGCGCCTCAGGCGCTGGGGGCAAAGCCGGGTTTCGGCCAGGGGCCGGCCTCCTGCGCCCGAGATGAGGCAAGGCGTGGGAGGCGGGCACCCGCACCGCTCATTCCCCTGGCGTTCCCGGGGCCTTGGCGGTGGACGATTCAGCACTGCTCCCACGGCAGGCCGCGGTAGCGCCAGCCGCCGAGCGTGCTGCGGTGGTGCTGGTCGTCCAGCTCGCCCTCGAAGCCCTCGTCCACGTGGAAGACGGCCGGGAA
>JAQVKR010000163.1 GCA_028694565.1 Gammaproteobacteria bacterium
CCGATCTGGTGGTGGCCCTGACCCTGGTGCCGACCCTCTCGGCACGGGTTCCGGCCCGCTCCGAGGGCGGCCTGCGCCGCGTCATGGACGGGCTCATGGACAGGCTCGGCCGCGGCTATGCCCGCGTGGTGGGCCTCGCCCTGCACCTCCCCTGGCTGCCGTGGCTGGTGTTCCTGGCGGCGCTCGGGGTCACCGCGAACACCTTCCTCTCCGGCAGCCAGGCCTTCCTGCCGGAGCTCGACGACGGCCGCATCCGCATCAGCCTGACGGCCGATCCCGGCGCCTCGCTGGAGGAGATGGATCGCGCCGCCACCCGGGTGGAGCAGCTGCTGCTGGCCCAGCCCGAGGTGGAAACCGTGTTCACCACCGTGGGCGGCTTCGTCTTCGGCCGCTCCCAGTTCGAGGCCAGCAACCGCACCAGCCTCCAGGTGCAACTGGTCCCGCGCGGCCGGCGGGCCTTGAGCAGCGAGGCCTGGATCCACCGGGTCAAGGGCGAGATCGACGCCCTGCGCCAGCCGGGACTGCGGGTCTTCCTGCGCACCCAGGGCATCCGCGGCATCAGCCTGGGGCGGGGCAGCGACGAGCTCAGCCTCCGCATCCAGGGCCCGGAACTGGCCGTCCTGGAGCGCCTGGCGGAGACCGCGGTGGAGCGGCTGGCGCGGGTGCCGGGCCTGCGCAACGTGCAGAGCTCCACCGAGAGCGTGCGCCAGGAGGTGGCCGTGGTGCCGGACCGCGAGCGCTCCGCGGCCCTGGGACTGGACGTGGAAGAGGTCGGCAAGGCGGTGCGCCGCGCCCTGGAGGGCGAACTGGTCACCGATTACCTCGACGGAGACCGCAGCTTCGACGTGCGGCTGCGCCTGCCGCGCGCCCAGATCAGCAACCCCGCGGACCTGGAGGAGCTGCTGCTGTTCCCCTCCGGAGGGGACCGGCCGCCGGTCTATCTGGGCGACGTGGCGCGGGTGACGCTGGTGGCCGCACCCGCGGAGATCCGGCGCGACAACCAGCAACGCATCGTGGAGGTGACCGCCGCGCCGGACGGGGGCGTGACCCTCGGCGAGGCCGCCCTGCGGCTGCAGGCGGCCGCCGCGGAGCTGGAGCTGCCGCCCGGCTACAGCGCCTACGAGGGCGGCACGCTGGAGGCCCTGCAGGCGGGACGCACCACCGCCGGCCTGCTGCTCGGCCTGGCCCTGTTCCTGGTGTTCGTGGTGATGGCGGTGCAGTACGAGTCGCTGCGCAATCCGCTGGTGATTCTGCTGAGCGTGCCCTTCGCCGCCATCGGCGCCGCCCTGGGGCTGCGGTTCAGCGGCCTGCCGCTGTCCATGCCGGTGTGGCTGGGGCTCATCATGCTCGCCGGCATCGTGGTCAACAACGCCATCGTGCTGGTGGAGTACGTGGAGATCCTGCGCCGGCGGGGGCTGGCGGTGCGCGAGGCGCTGGTGGAGGCCGCCCGGCTGCGCCTGCGCCCCATCCTGATGACCACCCTCACCACGGTGATGGGCATGCTGCCCCTGGCGCTGGGCGTCGGCGAGGGCTCGGAGCTGCTCCAGCCCCTGGCGGTGACCATCGTCTCCGGCCTCTCCTTCTCCCTGCTGGTCAGCCTGCTGCTGGTCCCCGCCACCTACCGGGTTTTCCACCCGCGGGGCTGACCGCCGAACGGACGCGATTGACGGGATGCTTCGGGATTGACGGAATGGCTTGCAACGGGTGAGAAGGGATGGGGCGACAGCCGCGCACATCGCCCATCGCGCACCCACGCGCCCATGCACCCGCCATGATCCTCCACATCGACATGGACGCCTTCTACGCCTCGGTGGAGGAGCGGGAGCGGCCGGAGCTGCGCGGCCACCCGGTGGTGGTGGGGGGCAGCCCCGAGGGCCGGGGCGTGGTGGCCGCGGCCAACTACGCGGCGCGCCGCTTCGGGGTGCACAGCGCCATGCCCATGGCCCGCGCCGTGCGGCTGTGCCCCGAGGCCATCCGGGTCCCGCCGCGCCTCGCGCTCTACGCGGAGGTGTCCGATCGCATCCACGCCATCTTCCACCGCTACACTCCCCAGGTGGAGCCGCTCTCCCTGGATGAGGCGTTCCTGGATGTCACCGCCAGCGAGCGGCTGTTCGGCGCCGCGGCCGCCATCGGCCGGCGCATCCAGGCGGAGATAGCCGCCGAGGAGCGGCTGGGCGCCTCGGTGGGCGTGGCCCCGAACAAGTTCCTGGCCAAGATCGCCAGCGACCTGCGGAAGCCGGCCGGCTTCGTGGTGGTGGCGCCCGGCACCGAGCAGGACTTCCTCGATCCCTTGCCGGTGGGACGGCTGTGGGGGGTGGGGAAGGTGGCCGGGCGCCTCCTCGCCAGACGGGGAATCCGCACCATCGGCGAGCTGCGCCGGCTGCCGCCGGCTCTGCTGCGACAGGCATTCGGAAGCGGCGGCGAGCAGCTCCGGCGGCTGGCCCACGGCATCGATCCCCGCCCGGTGATCACCGACCAGGAGGCGAAGTCCATCTCCCACGAAAACACCTTCGCCGAGGACGTGGCCGACCCGCAACTGCTGGAGGCGTGGCTGCTGGCGCTGACCGAGCAGGTGGCCGAACGGCTGCGGCGGGCGGGGCTGGAGGCGCGCACCGTCCAGCTCAAGGTGCGCCTGCACGACTTCACCACCCTCACCCGCGCCCGCACGCTGGACCACCCGACCGATCTCACCCGGGAGCTGTGGCAGACCGCCCGGGAGCTGTTCCGCACCCGGCTGCCCCGCCCGCTGCCGCCGGTCCGGCTGGTCGGGATGGGCGTGAGCGGCTTCGAGGCGGAGGCCCCGCGGCAGGCGGATCTGTTCGCCGAACCGGACCGCCGCCGCGAAGGTCGCCTCGACGCGGTGGCCGACGCCGTACGGACACGCTTCGGCCACACGGCCATCCACCGCGGCTCCGGCTCGAAGAAACGCTGACACGGCCCGTCGACGACCTCCCGCCGCCGACGGCAACCATCCGCCCTGGAACGGCGGCACCGGCGCCGCCCGCGCCGCGCTTCAGCGCGCCAGCGCCGTGAAGGCGCCTATCGCCGCGTCGATGCCGGCATCGTCCACGTCCAGGTGGGTCACGGCCCGCAGCAGCCCCGGCTTCACCGCGCCCGCCAGCACCCCCCGCGCCTTCAGCTCCGCCAGCCAGGCGGCGTGGTCCGCTCCCGCGGGCAGCCCGATGTAGACCATGTTGGTCTGCACCGCCTCCAGGTCCACCGCCAGTCCCGGCAGCCGCGCCAGCGCCTCCGCCAGGCGGCGGGCGCGGCGGTGGTCATCCGCCAGCCGGTCCACGTGGCGCTCCAGGGCGTGGAGACCGGCGGCGGCGAGAATGCCCGCCTGGCGCATGCCGCCGCCGAACTGCTTGCGGAAGCGGTGGGCGCGCTCGATGAAGGCCCGGGATCCGGCCAGCAGGCTGCCGACCGGGCACCCGAGCCCCTTGCTCAGGCACACCGACACCGAGTCGAACGGTCCGGCCAGCTCGGCGGGGTCCACACGTTGGGCCACGGCGGCGTTGAGCAGCCGCGCGCCGTCGAGATGCAGGGCGAGTCCGTGCTCCCGGGCCACCGCCGCCAGCGCCCGGGTCCGGGCCGGGGTGTAGACGGTGCCGCCGCCGCGGTTGGCGCTGTTCTCCAGGCACAGCAGCCGGGTGACCGGAAAGTGGGACAGGCTGCCGGGCGCGCGGATGGCGGCGGCCACCGCCGCCGGGGTGAGCAGGCCGCGCTCGCCGGGGGCGCAGCACACCGACACGCCCGACAGCGCCGCGAAGCCGCCGCCCTCGTAGATGTAGATGTGGGCGGTTCCCTCGAGGATGATCTCGTCGCCGGGCTCGGTGTGGGTCCGGACCGCGACCTGGTTGGCCATGGTGCCGCTGGGGACGAACAGGGCCGCCTCCTTGCCCAGCAGCCCGGCCACCGCCTCCTGCAGCCGGTTGACGGTGGGATCCTCGCCCAGCACGTCGTCACCGACCTCGGCATGGGCCATGGCCTCGCGCATGGCGGCCGTGGGGCGGGTGACGGTATCGGAGCGCAGGTCGACGATCGGCATGGCGACAGTATAGCCGTCCCGCCGCACCGGTGAAGGACGCCCCTCCCCCCGCCGGCAGCCCGGCAGAACCCCTGGCCGCCACGCCTGTCACAGACTATTGGTTGAGTAATTCAGTGCGAATACGACGGGGCACTCCCGTATCGAGAAAGGAGGCGGCGCCATGAAACGCAGACTCTACTTCCTGCTGCCCGACACGACTCACGCGAAGCAGGTCATCGCCGATCTGAAGGCCGACGGCATCGCCCGCGCCCACATCCACACCTACACGGGCAAGCGGCGCTCCGGCTGGCGGCGCCGGGTCATGGACGACCCGCGGCACCGGCTGGAGCGCTGGTTCTGGAACGGCAACCTGGCGCTGTTCTTCCTCGCCCTGGCGCTGTTCATCTACGGCCTGTGGGCGAGCGGCGCCACCTGGTCGATGGCGGGAGCCGCGGTCATGGCCGCCACGCTGGCCATCGGCCTGGTCTTTCTCACCCTCCCGGACACCCACCTCGAGGCGTTCCGCTCCGCCCTGAACCACGGCGAGGTGCTGGTCATGGTGGATATCCCGAAAGCCCGGGTCGGAGACATCGAGGCGCGGGTGCGGCGGCGCCACCCCGAGGCCGCCCTGGGCGGCGTGGGCTGGAGCCTGGACGCTCTCGAATAGCCCGCACCGGCGGCTGCGCGGCGACGACGAAGCGGGGTTCCGCCGGATGCGGGAATCCCGTCCCGGAACGCGACTCCCGCCGCAACGCGGCACGGGCGGGCTTTTCCCGCGGCGGTCAAGCAGGATTCACGGACGGATGGTAGAGTTCCTGCTTGACCGGGACCGCCGCAGCGGGCGCCACGCGGCCGGAAATCCAGCGGGGTGATGATGAAGGAAGGGCCGAAAAAGCGGCAGTGGCTGCAGATCAAGGGGGACCCCTCGATCCGCGACTTCGTGTTCCAGCAGTCGCGCACGCCGAGCCTGTTCGACGAGCACATCGACGAGCTGATGGCGGTGACCGGGGCGCTGGTGCTGATGCACGGCGTCTTCCACGCCAAGATTCACTTCGCCAGCAACCAGCTCACCTGCTGGTTCTACAACGACCCCTACCGCTACCGGGTCTTCGTGGGCGAGGAGGTGTTCGCCCCCGGCTTCCTGGATCAGTTCCCGAGCGTGGTGCTGGCCGAGCGTCCGGAGATCCCCAACGAGGTGGTGCCGGAGATCCTGGCCCACTTCAGGCGCCTGCGCCTCACCGACCAGACCATCTACCTGCGCAACGCCTCGATGAACACCATCAACGGCCTCATCGGCATGACCTTCTCCTGCGACGGCAGCCACTACATTCCCTACAGCGAGTTCTTCGAGACGGTGGCCTACTTCTGAGCCGGGCCGCCGGCGCCCTAGCCGAGCCGCCGCCAGCTGCCGTCGGGCGCGCGGCAGGCCTGCTCGGTGGTCTCGCGGATGCGCCCGTCCTCGCGCACCCCGGTGACGTACTCGCGACACGGCCGTCCCCCGCTGTCGGACCAGGTGCGCAGCGGCTCCACGGACCAGGCACGGCCCGTGTCCGGATTGGTCCAGCCCACCGCGCGGCGGTCGGGAGCGTGCTCCAGGGTGCGCTGCACGCAGGCCTGATCGGCGTTGTCCATGGAACGGCCGAGGGAGCCGCCCACCAGGGCGCCCAGCAGGACGCCGCCGATGGTGGCCAGCGTGCGGCCGCTGCCATCCCCGACTTTGGAGCCGAGCACGCCCCCCGCGACGCCGCCGAGCAGCGCGCCCAGAACCTCGCGGTTGCAGCTTCCGCCGCGGATGTCGGGAACCGGCGCCGGCGACCATGCCGCCACGGGCGCCGCTGCCGGCGCCCGGTAGGCGGCCCCCTGCTTCGCCCGCCAGCCGTGGGCCGGGGCCCAGGGCGGCGGGGTGGCGGCGGCGGGCAGCGCCAGGCAGAGGGAGAGCAGCGCGACCGGCCAGCGCTGGGCCGGGCCACGGCGGAGTGTCGAGTGAACGCGCCTGTTCATGGAGTCTTCCCGGCATCGGCGGACGATGCATCAGCATAGCCGCAGGCGCCGCCGCGGGGCTGTGACCGGGTTCAGCCTTCGCCGGTCCGGCGGCGCTGGCGGCGCAACAGGAACAGCACGAGCACGGCGGCCGCCAGCAGCAGCCAGGCACCGAGCACCCGGTAGCGGTGCCAGGGCCGGTCCAGCTTCAGGAAGGGGCGCTGTGCGGGATTGAACAGGGCCGCCACCCGTTCACCCGGCGCCGGGCGCTCGAAGGGGTAGAGCGCGGCGCTGTAGCGGTAGCGCGCCCCCCCGAGGTCGAAGGCGATGCGCACGAAGGGCGTGCCGCCCAGCGGCCCCGGCGCCCCTTCCGGGGCCAGCACCGTGCCCTGCACCCGGGCCGCCCCCTGCAGGAAGCGGAAATCGTC